>NZ_WBRZ01000091.1:0-19375 GCF_008923895.1 Pseudomonas sp. GXM4 | reverse complement strand
ATCGACCTGCAATATCGAGTCGAATACAGATTCGGGAAAGCATGGAGATCGGCTCCCTTCCCCCTCGCCCCCTGGGGGAGAGGGCTGGGGTGAGGGGAATGGATTTCAGCTACACCACAAATCTCTGCCTCACTCCGCCAGAAACATCTCCCGACTCAACCCATGCCGCTGCATCTTTTCATTGAACGTGCGGCGCGGCAGTTGCAGTTCTTCGAGCACGGCTTTGACATCACCCTTGTGCCGGGTCAACGCCGCGCGCAGGCATTGCGCTTCGAACGCTTCCTGCTGCGCCGCCAGCGATTGCCCTGGGTCGATTCCGGCGACCGGTTCATCAAGCCCCAGTACCTGACGCTCGGCAACGTTGGCCAGTTCGCGGACGTTGCCCGGCCAGTCATGGCTGAGCAGGTGACTGAGCTGTGCACCGGTCAACGGCGGAAAGGTCCGGCCCAGACGCTGGGCGGCGTTCTGGGCAAAGGTTTCAAACAGTAATGGAATGTCTTCGCGGCGATCACGCAGCGGCGGCAAGCGCAGTTCTGCGACGTTGAGGCGATACGCCAGGTCCTCACGAAAACGTCCGGCGCGAGCTTCGTCGAGCAGGTCCGGTTTGGTCGCCGCGACGATACGCAAATCGACGCGAATGCTCTGGTTCGAACCCAGCCGCTCGAGTTTCTGTTCCTGCAAGACCCGCAGCAATTTCACCTGCTGGGCCAGCGGCATGCTTTCGATCTCGTCGAGAAACAGCGTGCCGCCATCGGCATATTCCAGCTTGCCTATGCGCTTGCCCGAGGCGCCGGTAAACGCGCCGCTCTCATGGCCGAACAGCTCGGCCTCGAACAGTTGCTCCGGGATCGCCGCGCAATTGAGCGCTACAAAGGGCTTACCGGCGCGCGGGCCGAAATCATGCAGGCAACGCGCGACCAGTTCCTTGCCGCTGCCGGTTTCGCCCCGGATCAGCACGTTGACCGGCAACGTCGCCAGATCCAGCACCTGCCGACGCAATGTCTGCAAGCCGCGGGACACGCCGAGCAGCGTCGCATCGAGCTTTGCGCGTTTGTCGGCCAGTTCGTGCAGGGCGCGGTTTTCCAGGACCAGGCGGCGTTTGTCCAGCGCCCGGCGCAGGCTGCCGAGCAGGGTTTCCGGGCTGAACGGTTTTTCCAGAAAGTCGTAGGCGCCATCGCGCATGGCTTCGACCGCCATCGGCACATCGCCATGGCCGGTAAGCAGAATCACCGGCAGATCGCTGTCGCGCTTTTGCACTTCGGCGAGCAATTGCAAGCCGTCCATGCCGGGCATGCGCACGTCGCTGAGGATCACCCCGGCAAAATGTTCCGGGAGCGCGGCGAGGCATTCTTCGGCACGGCTGAACAATTGCACCTGAAACCCCGACAGGCTCAGCCACTGTTCAACGGCGTCGCGAATGCTGCTTTCGTCGTCGACCACCATCACCGAATTGAGCATCAGATGTGTGCCTCCAGATCGATTGGCAGGGTCAGGCTGAACACCGCGCCGTGGTCGCCATTCTCGACGCTCAGGCGCCCGCCGGATTCATGCACGATGGCGAAGGATACTGCCAGCCCCAGGCCGAGACCATCACCCACCGGTTTGGTGGTAAAGAAGGGATCGAACACCTGGCCCAGGTGTTCCTCGGCAATGCCGCCGCCGTTGTCGCTGACGCTGAGCCGCCACAATTGCTCATCGGCCTCCAGACGGATTTCCAGGCGCTTGCAGGCTTTACCCTGCATCGCATCCAGCGCGTTGCGCAGCAAATTGATCAACACCTGTTCCAGACGAATCGCATCACCGCGTACCCACGCCGGACGGGTCAGATGCAACACAAGGCTGACTTGTTCGTCACGCAGCCGCGCATCGAGCAGTTGCAGCGACTGATCGACCACCGTCGCCAGATCCAGACGTTCGCGCAGACCGCTCGGGCTTTTGCGGGCGAAAGTCTTGAGGTGGCCGGTGAGGGCAGCCATGCGCGTGAGCATATCGTCCACCGGTTTCAGCGCCTTGTAGGCGTCATCGACGCGGCCATGTTCGAGCAGCAGGCGCAGGGTGGCCAGCTGCATGCGCTGGGCGGTCAGCGGTTGATTGATTTCGTGGGCCAGCGCGGCGGACATCTGCCCCAGCGCGGCGAGTTTGGCCGACTGCACCAAACCTTCCTGCGCGGTGCGCAAGTCGCGGGTGCGCTCCTCGACCAGACGCTCGAGTTCTTCGCGATTGCGCTGACGGACCTTGGCCAGCCGCCAGCGCTGATTGAGGAACAACAACAGGAACACCAGCGCCAGCCACACACCGGCGGCGGCCAGCGCGGCGTTGCGCAAATCTTCGAAGGCCACTTGCGGACGGCGCAGCAGATGCAGGGTCCAGCCTTCGGTCGCCAGCGGCAGCGATTCCCACAAATAATCCGCAGTGCCCTGCGGACCTTCGACCCGGCGCAGATCGCTGTTGTCATCGAAGCGCCGTAGCGGCAAATGGGTCAGCGGCAGCAGCGATTGCTTGTCGTACTGACGCGTAGTTTTGATCTCGGCCAGATCATCGGCGCTCAACGGCCGCAAGGCGCGATAACGCCAGCCCGGCTGATTGGCGATAAAGATGATCCCGCGTGCATCGCTGACCAGCAGCGTGTCGCTGCCCTGGCTCCATTCACGTTCCAGTTCGGGAAATTCCAGCTTGACCACCATCGCGCCGAGAAACTCGTCGTGGTCACCGAGTACCGCGCTGGAAAGGAAATAGCCGGGAATACCGCTGGTCACGCCCACTGCGTAGAAACGCCCGGTGCCTTGGGTGCGGGTCTGGCTGAAGTACGGGCGAAAACCATAGTTGTGGCCGACATAACTGCTCGGCAGCCGCCAGTTGCTCGCCGCCACCGCCAGCCCTGTGCGATCCAGCAATTCCAGAGTCGAGGACTGCGCCGCACCGTTGATCTTTTCCAGCTTCACATTCAATGCCGCTTGCTGCGCAGCATCGACCGGTCCGGCCAGGGCCGAACGCAATTGCGGGTCCAGCGCCAGCACGGCGGGCAGGGCGCGATAGCGGTCGATCAGGGTGTGCAAGGAGTTGGCGTACAACCCCAGTTGCTGATTGGCGCGGGCGGCGTCTTCTTCCAGCGCCTGACGCTCGGCGTGGCGCATGGCGAGTGTCGCGGCCACGACTGTGCCGGCAATGATCAGCAGGGAATACAACGACAGACGCAGGGTACGGGAAGTCGGCAGCATGCTGGGTCAAAGGTCGGCAGGACGGGCGGGCACGATAGCATGCCATCACCCCTTGCCTGCTACTTGAGATCCATGGGGGTCATGCCGCCCTGGGTTTCTTCGAATAGGAGATTGCCATGTTCATTGTTTCTTGCAATTGTTCGGTAATTTTCGCCGTTTCCGCTTCAAGGTCGGCAAGATTGATACCCGCCAGCGAATCGATGGAAAGTGCAGCGAAGTGCTCTCTCGTGGTTTGCAGGTTATCGTTGATCTGCTGGACCAATTCTGGAATATACGTGAACAGCCTGTCGTATTTCTCGGCGGATATTTCCGACCTGGCCTCGCTGACTTCTTTGGCGATTTCTACTGCTCCAACCGCTAAGGAGAGCGCTGCACTTGCTTCAGAGGCAACGGTTGGCGTAATAAATTTTAGCCCCACAGAGGTGACGAATTTTCCGGTGCCCACCTGGCCTTTGGTTTTTCGAATGTCGAAATTCTTGACGACTTTGTGGCCCAGATAATTCAGCAGGTTCATGGACTTGTACTCTGCCTGCCGGATGAGTTTGTCGGGATCAAGCGGACTTGTCTTGAGCTTGACCGAGGTGCTCAGCCCACTTTGTTCGGCAATGTAGTCAATAGCGAAGCTGACGGCGGTTTTTGTGGCTACCCCCATGCCGATACCAACCGCATTTCCTGCGCCAGGAGCGGCTGCCCCCAGAGCTTGGGCGCCCAGCCCCACCAGTATTCCCGCGCCATAACTAAGGGTCTGATTTGTCACATGAACGGCTGTCCTGCGGGCGGTCGCTTTCGCAAACTGGGACGTTGAATTCTGGTTGCGAATCTGCTGCTGCACGTTGTCGGAACGCAGTCGAGTGATTGCCAAAATATTCACATGCTTGAGTATCTGATTCGCCAGAGCATTGCGCAGGCGATCAGAAGCCATCCCTTGACCTGTTTTTGCATAACTGGCGTTTTCCCGCGAAAAGTGCCTGCTCCAGGCGGAGTCATAGTCCGCTTTTGTCGGTAGTACTTTGCCTTGGCCGTCGGCGTCTATATAGCCGACAGGGTTGTTGCTTACGAACGCATACAGATTCAACCCATCCACATCCCCCGCCGGATCGGCACTGACCCAGCGCTGCAACCACGGCGCGTAATAACGGGCGCCGTAGTAGTACAAACCGCTGACATCCATTTCCTTGCCGGAGTAACGGATGAAGCGGTATGCGGTTTCCGATTTCGGTGCCATCCAAGCGGTTTCGCCGAACGGGTAGTAGCCTTCTTCGCTGGTGACCGTAGCGTTTTCATCCAGCTCCATTACGCATGAGCCGAGTTGGTCTTCGAGGGTGTAACGCAGTTGAGTGTTGGCGGCAGGTGGATTGCTCACCCAATGCAGGCAGCGCGCGTTACCTACGCTGATGATGTGCAGTTCTTCGCCATTGTCTTTGCTGCGGATTTCCAGGCCGGGCAGGTAGCGCACCTGCTGGAAGTGATTGGCACCTTTGGCGAACGTTTCACGGCGCTTGAGTACCCGTACGCCCTGGCTGTATTGGTAATTCTCGGTGTCGTTGACGCTGTCCTTGCGGATCACCAGATCTATATGTTCCAGCTCGTCGCGACTGTTCCAGCGCAGTTGCGGACCGTGCCGCAGCCTGCGTTGATTGCCATGCAGGTCGAACCATTTGCCAAAGTCCGGTTCGTCATCGCCGGTTTCCCAGCGCACTGCGCGGTTGCTTTGCCCGTCGATGTACATGCGCCTGGTGCGACTGCCGCCGTCGCGCTGATGGCACAGCTCGATCAGGTTACCCCCGTCATCGTAGGTGTAAGTCTGGGTGTAATTAAGGCGGTTTTTCTCATCGGGCGGTTGCGGCAGGCCGGGGATATCAGGAGGCAGGGCGTCGTCGTAACCGGTCGCGCGGATCAACCGGTACAAGGAGTCGTAGCTGAATTCGCGTTGGCCATCGACCCGTTGGTTGGCGAACCAGGTCGGCTCGAAGGCGTGGTCTTCGATGCGAATGATGTTGCCGACGCGGTCGTAGAAATAGGCGAGATCCTGCAACCTGGCCTGGCCGGTTTTATGGCTGATCCGTGTTTGCAGGCGGCCATCGGTCGCGGTGTACGTCCATTGGCTGAGTACCCCGTTACCGGCCAGTTGCGAGATGATCTGATCATCGGCGTTGTACTGCGCATCCCGCAGAACCTGTGTGATCTGCTCCCCGACTTGCAGCTCCACCTGTTTGAGCTGGCCGGCAAGACCGTAGCTTGACGCTCTGCGATAACCACCGGCATCGGACTGCTGCAGCACAGCGCCCATTGGGCTGAAGACCTGATGGCTGGTGAACGCCTCGCCATCGTCAAAGGTTCGGTTTTGCGCGAGCGCCTGTCCGGTGAGAGCGTAACTGGTGATATCCAGTGAGCCTGAAGAGTCAGTCTGTTGGATCATTTGGCCGCGCAGGTTGTGGCCGGCATCGGCAGAGCTCTCACCATAACTGTAACTGTCGATCCGAGCGTCACCGTCTTCCTTGAGCGTTGTCACGCGCAGCTGCGTATCGAAGGTCGACGCCCAGTGGTGACCGCGCTCGTCCCAACGCTGCCGCGCCTCGCCGGCCAACCCCGGCAGCACCAGACGCCAGCCGGAGTCCACGCTGTCGGTGTACACCGCAGCGTCGTTCAGCGAATACACGGTGACGGTATTCGCATGAGTCTCACGCAGACGCGGATCACTTTGCGCGACCAGACGCCCGAGCACGTCGTAGTGCTGGCAGGACACCAGAACGCTTGGCGTAGCACCGGCTACCGAACGCAAGTAAGCGACCTGTCGGACTGGCAGGCCACGTGCGTCGGTGACCGTCAACGCAGGAGTGCGCGAATGAACGGTATCGAATTTCATTGGTGTGGATTTGTATGTCGGGTGAATGGCCTGACAAAGTTCTGAAATGCCGCTTTGAACCTGGATTTCGGTTGAGCTTGTTTGCGCAAAAAACGGTTGTCTGTGAGTGCGTCTTCCTTGTACCAACTCATCATGGTCTGGCTGGTTTCGATAAATCCCAAAACCTTACTGGTTTCCTCTCGAAGGGCTTCGAGTCGGATAGGCCCCGCAGCTGTTGAGTGGCCTGCATTAGGTATCACAAGACCTGCATCGAACGTGTTTCGCCCCAGGCGCCTGTACGCTTTTTCGGCGATGGCCATTCGGGAAGTGAGGGCTTCTTTCCAGTCCGCAAGCATGGTTTCGATTTTCTGAATCTTGACCGGATCCAATCCGTTTTTGATGTCCTCGGCTTCTTGCACACGTTGTCCCAGATTGAGCGTTGCGCCGACGCCTCCAATAACTGATCCGACGACGTAGTTCATGAATATCAGGCTTGCATTGGCCGGGCTGGTATCCAGTCGACCCTGTGTGAGACCGATCTTTTCATCAATGGCTGCGACGCTCATTGCGGACGTTTGTGGAATCAAGGGCTTGATCAGATTTGCAGGGGACAGGAGGCGATCAGCAAGCTCCCCCGTGATGGTGCCGGCGATGTTCCCGCCAACCAATCCTTCCAGAAATGGTGGTTTACTCTGTTCAGTAAAATTGACCATGTGCGGATTGTCGGGAAGCAATGAGCCTATTTTCGGACCGAGGTGAAGGCCGCCGAGGAAACCGGCAGCGGCATTGATGCCTTCTCCCGCGAAATTCGCCAGCAATTCGACACCGTATTGTCCGTGTGAGATGTTCTGAATCTGTTCTTGAGCAGTAACAGAGTAATCACTAAGAACGGTCAGAAAGTTCGCGAAGTTGACAATCTCATGTCCTTCTCGGCTGTTCCCCTGCACATCCACGAAAGAGAGCGGGTTGTTTCCTACAAACGCATACAGATTCAACCCATCCACATCCCCCGCCGGATCGGCACTGACCCAGCGCTGCAACCACGGTGCGTAATAGCGGGCGCCGTAGTAGTACAAACCGCTGACATCCATTTCCTTGCCGGAATATCGGATGAAGCGGTATTCGATTTCCGATTCCGGCGCCATCCACGCGGTTTCGCCGAACGGGTAATAGCCTTCTGCGCTGGTGACCACAGCGTTTTCATTGAGCTCCATTACGCAAGAGCCGAGGTGGTCTTCTAGGGTGTAACGTATCTGGTCGTCCATCGGCACTGAACGTTGCGCCCAATGCAGGCAGCGCGCGTTACCGAGGCTGATGATGTGCAGCTCCTCGCCATTGTCCTTGCTGCGAATTTCCAGCCCCGGCAGGTAGCGCACCTGGTGGAAGTGGCGGACCTTGTCGGTAAACCATTCATGACATTTGAGGACCCGCTGGCCGGCGCTGTACTGGTAATACTCGGCGTCGTTATCGCCGTCCTGACGGATAACCAGATCCACGCGCTCCAGCTCATCACGCCTGCTCCATTGCAATGACGGACCGTGGCGCAGCTTGCGTTGATTGCCATGGGGGTCGAACCACATGTCGAAGTCCGGCGGCTCGTCGCCCGTTTCCCAACGCACCCCGCGATTGCTTTGATCGTCGATGTACATGCGCCGGGTGCGGCCGGCGCCGTCGCGCTGATGACGCAATTCGGTCAGATTGCCGCCATCGTCGTAGCTATACGTCTGGGAGTAATTGAGGCGGTTTTTCTCGTCGGGCGGTCGCGGCAGGCCGGGAATGTCCGGGGGCAGGGCGTCGTCATGACCGGTCGCGCGGATCAGGCGGTACAGGGAGTCGTAGCTGAATTCGCGGTGGCCGTCGACCCGTTGATTGGCGAACCAGACGGGCTCGAAGGCGTGGTCTTCGATGCGGATGATATTGCCGACGCGGTCGTAGAAATATTGCAGATCCTGCAATCTGGGGTGAGCAGTTTTCTGACTGGTGCGCGTATGCAGGCGTCCGTCGGCCGGGTCATACGTCCACTGACTCAGGACGCCGTTACCGGCCAGTTGCGAGGTGAGCTGATTGTTGGCGTTGTACTGGGCATCCAGCAAGACCTGCGTGACTTTCGTCTCGATTTGCAGTTCCATTTGCCTGAGTTGCCCGGCGAGACCGTAGCGCGATGCTCTGCGATGGCCGCCGGCATCGGTCTGTTCAAGTACGGCGCCAAGCGGACTGAACACCTGATGGCTGGTGAACGCTTCGTTATCGTGAAAAGTGCGCTTTTCCACCAGTGCCTGTCCGGTGAGGGCATAGCTGGTGATGTCCAGCGAACCTGACGGATCTGTCTGCCGGATCAACCGGCCGCGCAGGTTGGAGTCTGCTTCGGCAGAGCCTGGGGCGTACGTGAAGGTATCGAGCTGATTTTCGCCGTTTCCCGAAACTTCGAGCTGCACCACGCGCAATTGCTCGTCAAAGGTCGACTGCCAGACGTGCCCGCGCTCATCCCAACGGTGTCCGGGCTCCCCGGCCCTGCCCGGCAGCAGCAGGCGCCAGCCGCTATCCTGGCTGTCGGTAAACACGGCGATATCGTTCAGCGCAAACACGCTGGTTGTGTTTGCTGTCGGCAGGCGCGGATCCTGTTGCGCGACCAGGCGCCCGGCGACATCGTGGCGCTGGCGGGTCACGAGTGCGCTAGGCGTGTCACCCGCCACGGTACGCAAATAAGCGACCTGACGGACTGGCAGGCCACGTCCGTCGCTGGCTGTCAGCGAAGGCGTGCGCCAATGTGTGGAGGCGGTCATGAGCCTGACCCGCGCGTAGACATCACCTCTTCAGCGGTGTCGTTGAAGTCTTCGCTGGCGTGATACCAGGGATGATAAGTCTCGCGGGAAAAGTCGCCCTTGGCGTTGATCAGCTTGATCGGACGCCCCGTTGCGTCATAGAACAGTTGATCGAACAACCCGAGTTGGCGCAGCGATTGATCATTGACGTAGCGGTGGGTGTTGGCGAAAAACGGCCGGTATTGGCGCTGCGGCAGACCTTTGTTGTTGTATTCGACGCGTTCACTGATGCGCCAGCGTGACTGCGTCGGTTGCTCACCTTCTTCGATGAGCAACTCACCATCCTCACCCACCACATAAGCCAACCCCGGATCGACCTTCTGCTGGGTTTGCAGGACCCGACCGAAGCCGTCGACGCAGGTTTTGACGATCTGGATCTGCGCCTTTATGGCGTCGTAGGGATAGCGGTCGGCGCTGAGCACTACGGTGTGAACCGGTTCTCGGTAAGCCAGTTCGATGGCCATGAACAATTGCTGGTCTTCAGTCGTCAGACCGGGATTTTGCGCAAGCCGGCGACGTGCGCTGGCGCGGATCTGCCCGCCGGGCAACAGGTCACCTTGCTTGATCGCGCGGCTTTTAAGTGTGGAGGCGGGTATCAGGCCCATCCAGCTGAAAAGGTTTTTGTGCAGAGTGCTCGCTGCGTGTCCTACGGTATCTTCCGGAAACTGAATGGCGTATTCCGGACTGGGATCCGGCAAGGTCCAGTCATCGGTCAGCTTGTCGAATCCGGCAGGTTTGCCGTTCTCGGTGCCGTGAAAGCTGATGATCAGTGGCTGACCGGAAGGCTCGTAGATGACTTCTTCAGTGTTGTCATTGGCGTCGGTGATTCGCTTGGGTTTCAGGGCGTGATAGTCGAACTCCGCGACCTGGACGGCACAACCGTCGGGCAACTCCATGCGCATCACTGTCAGATAGTGTTGATCGTATTCGGCTTTGGTCACGCCATGGCTTGGCGTTTCATTGAAATCGAGCACGTTGTAGAACGCTTGCAAGTCGCCGTACCGGGCCAGATTGAACCGCGACGACCAAAGGTTTGGTTCCTCGCTGGGCGATGCTTCGAACAGCAGCTGCATGGGTGAGTAACCAATTGCCGCGAGGGCCTCGCGGATATTCAGGTCCGGCACAATGCTGTAAGCGTCCAGCGCGGTTTTATCCAGCAGGGCAAGCTCCAGAGAGTGCGACAGCGCTTCGAATCCGGCGACGCCGTCATCCAGTTCAATACCCTCTACGTCCACATAACGCTGTATGGATTGCGAAGTTAGTACCCTTTCCATGGCCCATTCTTGCGTATCCTGCAGCTCTCTCAGTGATTCGAAAGACACCCGTGCCGGGTTCAACTCGCCGGGGAGCGTACCTTTGGCCAATTTCAGCGCATCGCCCCGTTCCAGATACGGCAAGCCCAATCGCCATTGCTGTGGCTCTGGCAGATTGATCAGACGTGCACGGGTTTCACTGATGTAAAAGTATTGCTGCGCCTCGTCGTGAGCGTCGGACCACCATTGATTCAGATGGTCTTCGGTGAAGGGGGGCGGGCTCTGGGCGGTCAACCTGCGTGCATAGCTCACCGTAAGTGCGTGGGCCGCGGCGCCATAAGCGTTCCAGCGCAGGGTGACATCGTGGCGGCACAGCGGGTCGTTGATAAAGCCGTCGTACTGATAACTGATGGCTTCGACCTGAAGGGGCAGCAGAACGGCTGCGGCATATAGCCCCTGCGGCCGCACCTCGCGGACCAGATAGCGCTTCTCTTCTACCGAGTACAGCGCGGCTGCACCGGGCGCCTGCGCATCGGCGCGGTAGGGAAAAATTTCTGTTCGAGCGACCGAGCCAACCAGTGCCTGCGCAATCCGATAGCGACTGTCGGACTCCTCCGGAGTGACGGGCTCATCGATTTCACCTTTGGGGTGGTAACGACTGAACAGGGTTTCGCCCAACGGGCAGGCGTCCACATCCGCGCTGAAATAATCGTCGCGGGAGCGATTGATTTCCTGACCGTTGTGAAACCAGGTGCATGTTTGCACCGGCTCGCTGAAGCCAGGCTCTGAAGGATCGGTTCCAACCTCGCAGTCAAGTTGCTGCAAGTAGCCGAACCCGCGAAATTCCCTCTCCCTGCCGTCGTAGAACCCTTCGCGCCAAGTGAACGACTGGGTCAACCGGTTGCCGGTGATCTCGTCGTGCTGCTCCTGTTTTTTCACCACGGCCAGCGGAAATGGCAGGTGACATACCGGTGCACGCTCAAGCGCCAGCAGCCGCTCCTTTTCATCCAGCCATTCCTGAGCCGAGCTGCGATAAGTCACGCTGCTGGAACAGCCCATGTTGTTGTTACTGTTGACCAGCAGGTAGGGCTTGGCTGCAACAAAATCGTAGCGCCAATGCCGCGGCTGGATATGCGGCACCGTCAGAATCAGGCTGGCGCAACCGAGGCCTTGCAGGTCGGCGAAACTGACCTGGCACAAACGGTCATAGCGCACGTCTTCAGGCCACGGCACGCTGACGGGAATCTGCTCCAGGCCGTTGCCGCCCCGGTTCAGGTAAATGTCGAACCCTTCGGAGTTGAGATAGATCAGCGCGGGCGCGCCGGAGCCATCGAGATCGGCCAGACGTACTCGCGAGGCGTCGAATTCTTCATGGGTGAAGGGCAGGGCGCTGATCTTGCGACCTTTTCCGAATTTGCCATGACCAAGATTCGGCCAGCAGCGGACCTCGTCATGGCGGATGCGGCACAGCTCGGGCATGTCGCTGCCGAGCAGGTTGCCCAGAAGCACCAGTTCGGTTCGCGAGTTGGCGAACACCGGCAGACGGTCGTCTGCGTATTCATGGGGGATTTCCTGTGCGGCGGCGAAGCCTTTTTCGCGCAGGCTGGCATAGAGGCGCACGCGGTCGGGGCTGATGCTGGCCGCTGACATCAGCCCGTCGCCGCTGAAATCCCCCATGGTCAAAGTCAGATCCTGGTGTTCCCGGGGAAACGTGTCGAACGCGCTGAACAATTCGAATTGCCGCTGCGCATTCAGCGCATGAAACCCGCAGTAACCCAACCGGGCGATGATCAGGTCCAGGCGGCCGTCGCCGGTCAGATCAAGCAGTTGCGCCACGGCGCGGTTGCGATCTGCCACCGGGATCCTGTCCAGCAAAACCCATGGGCCGTAACCGATCAGTTCGGTACCAAGCGCCGCGCGCAGCGGTTCACGGTAATACCAGGCGTTGTTATAGCGGCAGAGAAAGCCCGGCACGCCCTCGCCATACAGATCGACGCATTGATAGAACCCGCCGTCTTCGATGCCCGGTTGAGTCTCGTTTTCCAACAGGCGTGCGGGTGTCTGATTGATCTCGAAGGGCGAGTATTCGAACTCTAGCGGCGGTGAATGCTCGACATTGCCTTGCGCATCGAAGGCCTGATAGTGCGCCGCGCTGATCTGGCTGTAGGCCCACTGCGCAGGGTTCTGGATCGGTCGATATTCCAGCAGCAGGCGACGTGCAAGTTTTGCCTCTGTCGCCAGGCCCCCGGGGAAGTGATGAAACATCAACACTTGCTGGCAGAGCCTGCGGGTGCTCAGCTCAAAACCCTGGCCATAGGTGGAAAACGGATCCGGTCGCAGCCGCCAGCGGTTCACTTCTTCGTAGCTCGGGGTCTCCGTCAGCGAACTGCTGCGTTCGCCGTAATCGAACACCAGTTGAAAATGCCATGGCAGATCCGTCGGCCGGTCAGTGTCCCAGCTGTAAAGGCGATCGCTCGCCGTGGCATTGCCGTAACACACCCGGCGCAGATAGCGCTGGGCGCGGTAGTCGTGAATCGGGTCTGGCTCGTCAGGCTGATCGTCGGCCTTGTACTCGTAGCAGATGTGTTCGCCATGGGCGTTCATGCTTTCACACAGCAGCCAGCTACTGATGCGCGATTCGTCGTCGGGGTCGGCACGGCGTGAGGCGCTGGTTTTGCCGTAGACATGCAACGTACCGTCGGCGCCGTGGATCAGCCAGAAAGGGGCTCCACCGTCAGCCGGATGCCAGCATTCGCGCAGGGAAAAATCACTTTCGATCCGCGCCCGGTAGATCACGACGTTGTGCTCAGGAATGGGGCGGTCTCTGTAGCTGTGTTCCGTGCGCGACTTCAGGTTTCCGGCATCATCGAGCTCCGGCATCCATACCTCGCCGTCATGCCCGATGATTTCATCGTGCTCGGTATAACGTGGAACACCTTTATTGGTGCGGCGGCTGATCTGGCTCAGGCCCAGGTTGCAACCGAGGCCAAACGGGCTGTTACCGCTCTGGCTGTTGATTGACAGGGATATTTGCGGATCGTAACCACGACCGCTCGATAGCGGAATCGGCAATTCGCATCCAGCCGAGGCGGTGGGACCGACGGCGCTCCAGCTCTTGCCGATGGTGGCGATCGATGAGCTCTTGGCGATGGAGGGAGCTGTGATGCTGAGGTCTTGATCGGCCATGGTCGAGTCCATTCGCGCTACATAGGGCGTATGGATAGACGCTAACAGGAGTGGGCCGCTAATGGACCTGTCAGATCTGACAGGTGCGCAAGATCGTTTTCTGTGCTTGGGCGATTCTTTTATCGCAATTGGTTTGAACACACAAAAACGGCCGGGGCATCTTCGCGGATGCGCCGGCCGTCTTCATGACGCCAGAGGCTTACTGCACTTCTACCGCCAGGCTTTCGCTGATCTTCTGTTGCCAGATCGCCGGGCCAGTGATGTGTACCGACTCACCTTTGCTGTCCACCGCTACGGTGACCGGCATGTCCTTGACCTCGAACTCGTAGATCGCTTCCATGCCCAGCTCGGCAAATGCCAGCACCTTGGACTTCTTGATCGCTTGCGCAACCAGGTAAGCGGCGCCGCCGACAGCCATCAGGTACACGGCCTTGTTGTCCTTGATCGCTTCGATCGCAGTCGGGCCGCGCTCGGATTTGCCGATCATGCCCAGCAGGCCGGTCTGCTCGAGGATCTGGCGGGTGAACTTGTCCATCCGCGTTGCGGTGGTCGGGCCGGCCGGGCCAACCACTTCGTCACCGACCGGATCAACCGGGCCGACGTAATAAATGAAGCGACCTTTCAGATCCACCGGCAGGGTTTCGCCCTTGTTGAGCATCTCGACCATGCGCTTGTGCGCGGCGTCGCGACCGGTGAGCATCTTGCCGTTGAGCAGCACGGTTTCGCCCGGCTTCCAGCTCTGCACGTCTTCCGGGGTCAGGGTGTCGAGGTTGACGCGACGGGCCGACGGGCCGGCTTCCCAGACGATTTCCGGGTAGGCGTCCAGCGGTGGCGCTTCCAGCGAGGCTGGACCGGAACCGTCGAGCACGAAGTGCGCGTGACGGGTGGCGGCACAGTTCGGGATCATGCACACCGGCAAGGATGCGGCGTGGGTCGGGTAATCCATGATCTTCACGTCGAGCACAGTGGTCAGGCCACCGAGGCCCTGGGCGCCGATGCCCAACTGGTTGACCTTCTCGAACAGTTCCAGACGCATTTCTTCGATGCGGTTCTGCGGACCACGGGCCTTCAGCTCGTGGATGTCGATGGATTCCATCAACACTTCCTTGGCCATCACTGCCGCCTTCTCGGCGGTGCCGCCGATACCGATACCCAGCATGCCCGGTGGGCACCAGCCGGCGCCCATGGTCGGCACGGTCTTCAATACCCAGTCGACGATCGAGTCGGACGGGTTGAGCATGGCCATTTTCGACTTGTTCTCGGAACCGCCGCCCTTGGCCGCCACGTCCACTTCCACGGTGTTACCCGGGACGATGGAGTAGTGAATCACCGCTGGAGTGTTGTCCTTGGTGTTCTTGCGAGCGCCTGCCGGGTCGGCAAGGATCGATGCCCGCAGGACGTTTTCCGGCAGGTTGTAAGCGCGACGCACGCCTTCGTTGATCATGTCGTCCAGGCCCATGGTGGCGCCATCCCAGCGCACGTCCATGCCGACACGGACGAACACGGTGACGATACCGGTGTCCTGGCAGATCGGGCGATGGCCGGTGGCACACATGCGCGAGTTGATCAGGATCTGCGCCATCGAATCACGGGCCGCTGGCGACTCTTCGCGCAGGTAGGCTTCGTGCATCGCCTGGATGAAATCCACGGGGTGGTAATAGGAAATGAACTGCAGGGCGTCGGCAACGCTCTGAATCAGGTCATCTTGCTTGATCACGGTCATGAGTCGCGCTCCTCTGAAAACGGTGGGGAAGCTACAGGCTTCTAGCTTCGAGCGGCAAGTTAAAGCATTACGCGGACAGCTTGAGCTTGCCGCTTGAGGCTTGCGGCTTATGGCTGTCCCTTTGTGGCGCGACGCTAAAAAGGCGCGGCAGTATACCGCGCCTCGGTGGTGGGGGCACATTGGCTTTTGGTCGGATGACCCTGTGGCGAGGGGATTTATCCCCGCTCGGCTGCGCAGCAGTCGTAAAACCTGTGAGCTCAGTGTGATTGACAGGTTGCAGGGGGCCACTTCGCAGCCCATCGAAGAGAAATCCCCTCACCACAGGGACCTGGTGCGGGCATCAATGCAGCTCATTCAGGTCATGCATTTGACGTCAATTTTCGAGCCCGAAAATCGGTGGTCATTTAGCGACCGGCCCTCTAAAGTGGCATCCGGTCTGTAGAGTAGGACACTCGGTCAGCCTCCTATCGCACGGTGAGTCAACGATTGACCCATAACGCCATTCAACGCCTTTTGCTCAAACGCTTCGCCCTCGCTGCGGCCACCTACGGATTGGCTTTGCTGCTGCTGTGGCTGGCGTTTTTCACCGGGCATTATCAGCAATCCCTGAGTGGAGTAGCCATTGGCAGCGCCCTGGTGGTCATCAGTCAGGCGAGCCTTTTCGCCATGTTCTGGAGCGGGCGCAACCAGCGCTTCGCCGACCCCAGCCTGACCGAAGCGCAAGTGCTGATGGGCCTCGGCTGGCAGACGTGGCTGATCGCACATGTCGACGAGGCACGCGGCGCGTTTCTGGTGTTCTATGTGCTGATCCTGCTGTTCGGCCTGTTCCATCTCACCCGACGGGTGTTCATCCGCTGCGCGCTGCTGGTGTTCTTCAGTTTCTCCGCGATTACCCTGTGGGACGCTTACCACTTCCGCTTGGCCGAGCCTGCGCTCGCGGCGTTGCAAGTGTGCATTCTGGCGATGGTTTTGGCGTGGCTGGTGCTCTACGCGCGGTTTGTGCAGGTTTCGCGGCAACGTCAGCGGCAGCGTCGGTTTGCCTTGCAGGCGCATCAGGACACCCTGCGCGGGATGATGCGCCAGCTTGAAGATCTGGTGGCCACCGACGAACTGACCGGGCTGTTCAATCGCCGGCATTTCCTGCGCATCGCCTCGCGCGAGCTGAACGCGCTGGATAGCGACGTGATGCACGGGCTGGCGCTGATTGATCTGGACCACTTCAAACGCATCAACGATCTGCACGGCCACGCCGCCGGCGATCAGGTGTTGCAGGCGTTTGCCGGTGTGGCGCAAGCCTGTCTGCGCGACGGTGACGTACTGGCGCGCTATGGTGGCGAGGAATTCGTGGTGCTGGTGCCCGACTGCGATGCCGAACGCCTGACCGCGTGTTGCGAGCGTTTGCGCATCGCCTTCAGCGAGGTGGAATTGATGGGCCTGCAAGTGCGCAACCTGAGCCTGTCCGCGGGCATGACCCTGCTGGCGGTTGGCGATGATCTGGATGAGGCATTGCAGCGTGCCGATCAGGCGCTGTACCGGGCCAAGCGTGACGGGCGCAATCGTTGTGCAGCGGCGTGGGAGAACATCGATGCCTGAATTGCGTGTCGGTGACCGGCAGTGGACGGTTGAGCCGGGCAGCAATCTGCTCGACAGTCTCAATCAGAACGGCGTTGCCGTGCCCTACAGCTGTCGCGCCGGCAGTTGCCATGCCTGTCTGGTGCAATGCATCCGAGGTGTGCCCAGCGACAACCGCCCGGATGCCTTGAGTGCCGAGCAACGTCAGGACGGTTGGCGCCTGGCCTGCCAATGCCAAGTGGTGGAAGACTTGCAGGTGCATACCTTCGACCCGATTACTGACGGTCTGCCGGCCTTGGTCGAAGCGCTGGACTGGCTCAGTGACAGCGTTCTGCGCCTGCGCCTGACCCCGCAGCGGCCATTGCGCTACAGCGCCGGTCAGCATCTGGTGCTGTGGATCGGCCACATTGCCCGCCCGTATTCGCTGGCGAGCCTGCCGCAAGAAGACCGATTCCTTGAATTTCACCTCGACTGCCGCCAGCCCGGCGAATTCATCGATGCCGCCCGCAAGCTGCAGATCGGCGACTCGATCCGCCTCGGCGAGCTGCGCGGTGGTGCTTTGCACTATGACCCGGACTGGCATACGCGCCCGCTGTGGCTGCTGGCCGCCGGTACCGGTTTAGGTCCGTTGTTCGGTGTGCTGCGCGAAGCCTTGCGTCAGGATCACCAAGGCGCCATCCGCGTCATTCACCTGGCCCATGACGAACGCGAGCACTATCTGGCCAAACCCCTTGCTGCACTGGCTGCGCAGCGGGAAAACCTCAGTGTTGAGCTGTGGACCGCGGCCGAGTCGACCGCCGCTTTGGCGCAACTGCGCCTTGTTTCCCGGCAGACCCTGGCCTTAGTCTGCGGCTCGACGGCCAGTGTCGACGCCTTCGCCAAGCGTCTGTACCTGGCTGGATTGCCGCGCAATCAACTGCTGGCCGACGTGTTTGTGAGCCGTGGTTGAGCGCTGATTTTCAGACGCGAGACACGCCATGACCGAAGCCATCCTGCTGGAACGCGAACGCGGTTTGCTGACCCTGCGCCTCAACCGCCCGGGCAAGAAAAACGCCCTGACCCGCGCCATGTACAGCCGCCTCGCCGAAGCACTGAAACAGGCCGACGGTGACCCGGCAATCAACGCCGTGCTGATCACTGGCAGCGCCGAGTGCTTCACCGCCGGCAACGACATCGCCGACTTTATCGAGCAACCGCCGAGCGACCTCGACAGCCCGGTGTTCCACTTCATGCTTAACCTGCTCGAATGCCGCAAACCAGTGATCGCCGCCGTCGCCGGTGCAGCGGTAGGCATCGGCACGACGATGTTGCTGCACTGCGATCTGGTCTATGTCAGCCGCGACGCCAGGCTGCGCATGCCGTTCGTCAACCTCGGATTGTGTCCCGAATTCGGTTCCAGCCTGATCCTGCCGCGTTTGCTTGGGCAGGCGAAAGCGGCTGAGTTATTGCTGCTTGGGGAAGGCTTTAACGGCGAACAGGCTGCGCAGTGGGGGATCGCCACCGAAGCGCTGGACAGCGGTGAAGCGGCGTTGAGCAAGGCGCGAGAAGTGGCGCTGCGGTTTGATGAATTGCCGGCCGAAGCGGTGAGCATCAGCAAGCAATTGATGCGAGCGCCGGATCGGGATCTGCTGCGCAAGGTGATCGAGGAGGAGGGCGCGTTGTTTACTCAGCGTTTGCGTTCGCCGGAGGCGGTGGCGGCGCTGATCGGATTTGTCCAACGGCATTGAGAGCGTCGTTGGGCCAATCGCTTTCGATAAGTCACCCCACCTTCTGGATCACCTGACAAAGCGTCCCGCCGTTTATACAGCGGGACTCCCACCTATCAGGCGTGGTAGCGCAACAGTCCGATTTTTCCGTCAGGCAGGCGAGCACAAATCAAAATCTTGCCGTCTTCCTGTAATGTCAAACCAGTTGCTACGTGCAAACCGCTTCCCAACTCAGTGCGAACCCAGCCGTGCGGATAATTGAACGATGGGTCGAATTGCTCATCGATAAACCGCGCGATGACAATATATCCCTCATTGCCATTTCTGACTCCCCCGGCAACTACAGCTTTTCCGTCCGTTTGAATACGTCCGACTAGCCAAGTGGTGAAAGCGCTTTCCTCAAGTTTGGTAAATAGGGGATTGCCGCCATTGAATTCACCGTCCGGCTCACCATTGGCCTTGATGCTGATCAGTACGGCGGGTTCGCGTGTTGTATAACCTACACCCAGAATGTGCTGGTTGGGTTGCAACACCATGCTGCGAATCAGAAGTGAATGCGCATCGCTGGCGATAGTCACGAAACCACCCTCACCAAATGTCCTATCGAGCTTACCCGAGGTGTCGTAACGCACAAACATGGCCGAACTGAGTGGCTCTGAAAGTTCCCCGACATTGCCGCATCCAAGATATTTGCCATCAGCCTGTACCATTAGATTGAGCAGAACGGTGTTACCAAGCAAATATCGGGGATGAATTACCGCGATGTAGCCAATCTGATTGAAATCCGTATCCAGCGTTCCGTTTTCGTTGAGTCGGATAATCAGGCCATGGCTCTGCTGCCAGTCGAAACTGTAATGATGGGACGCAAGTAGTTTGCCGTTGGGCAAAACCTCTACACTGAGCGGTGTGGTGGCGTTCCCCTCGAAGGATTGAGGCTTGACTGTAGAGGGCGCTACGGCCGGTGGCGATAAAATTATATCCAGTACGGTTTGGCCGTTTGTTCCGAAATCCGTATCCGGCTGACCTTGAGCGTCGTAGCGGCAAAAAGCC
>NZ_WBRZ01000090.1:0-19384 GCF_008923895.1 Pseudomonas sp. GXM4 | reverse complement strand
GTCGGTGTAGCTAATATCTGTGCAAAAGCCACAAAACCTGTGGGAGCGGGCTTGCCCGCGAAGGCGTCAGGTCCGCTTGCATATGACTCGATTCCTACAACCCGGCCAGACACCACCCACATAAATTCAAAACAACACCGACTTTCAGCGCCGATCTTGGCCAGTACATCGAAGGATGTGCACTGGAAGATTCGGGCGATGGGCAACTTAACCGAGCAGCGGGTCGAGACGTTATGCAGACCATACAAGCACGAATAGAGACCGATGCGGATTTCGCCCAGGCATTGCGAATCGAAGCCGCTACACTCATTCACAGCGGCGAAATCGAAACGGGGCGCAGACTGTTGCAACTTTTGCAGCAAGCACTGCGACACCAAACCGCACGACGCTTTTTTACTTATCGGCCCTGATCAGGCTAAATGGGCCACGCCTGATCGCCCACCCAACGGACCTGTCCCATGAACCGACGCCGGTTAGCATTTGCCTGGATCGCCTGCTTTGCAGTGCTGTTCAACATGCTCGCCATGCCGCTGAGCGGGGCGATGGCGCAGGCGGCCAGTTCACCGGCCGAGCAGATACTGTGGAGCAGTTTCTGCACCGGCAGCGGCATGAAGATGGTGGCGATCGACATCGGTGCCACGGATCAGAAGGCCCCGCAAAACGACAGCCATTCGAACATGCAGCACTGCTGGTGTTGCTCAGGTGGGACGCCATTGCTGGCGCTGCCGGGGCATTCGCCGCAGCTGTATTTCGCGCAATTTGAAAGCAACCGCAGCGTTGCGCCCGCCTCCCTGCAAGCCCCGACGCCGCGCCAGCAATGGCCGAGTCTCAATCCCCGTGCTTCCCCTCTGGTCTGATTTGTTCGCGCCATAATTCCGCGTTTCAAATCGTTCTGGAGAACTGCCATGTTGAAGAAACTCTTCGTCCTCGCTGCGCTGTTGTTGCCGGCGTGCTTCGCTCATGCCCATGAATACAAGGCGGGTGCGCTGGAAATCGCCCATCCGTGGTCGCAGGAACTGCCGCCGAATGCGCCGACCGTCGCCGCCTACTTCATCATCCACAACACCGGCAAAAGCGCCGATCGCCTGCTCAGCGTCGACTCGCCCATCGCTGCACAAGCGCAGTTGCACGAGCACGTGATGCAGGGCGATCTAATGAAGATGCAGCAAGTGCCAAGCGTGGAAATCCCCGCCGGCGGCACCGTGACCTTCGCGCCGATGGCTTACCACGTGATGCTGCTCAACCCGAGCGATCGCAGCCTGCTCAGCGACGGCAAGCGTTTCCCGATGACCCTGCATTTCGAAAAGGCAGGTGACGTCAGCGTTGAAGTTGCCGTGCAGAAGAAAGCGCCGGAATCCGCTCAGGGCCACGTGCACGCTCAGTAACCGTTTCGGCTGACTTCGCCCATGCGTCCGTTGCGCGCCAGGCCCGTCCCGCATCACCGTCAGACTCAAGCGCTGACGCGTGGCAGTTGGATCGCCCTGTTCGCCATGCTGATGATTTTCATCGGTCCACTGATTTCTCAGTCGATGCCGATGGATCAACACGCCTCGACGTCGATGCCAATGAGCATGGACATGTCGATGGACATGCCCGGCATGGATCACAGCGGCCATGCAGCCCAGCCTGCGGCCGAGCATTGCCCGCCGCAATCTTCGCACCACGTGCTGTGGGAAAAATGCGGCTATTGCAGCCTGCAGTTTAACTGCCCGGCACTGACCGGCGGCGGCGATTTCGTCGCCTTCAACATCCCGCCACCGAACACCTTCACCCCACCCTCGCCGCGTCTGGGCCATGCCCGCCAACCCTTCTTCCCCGGCGCCCGCACCCGCGCCCCGCCCATCGCCACGTAAACACGCACCTCTGATTGCACACGGTTGAGAAGACAGCTCCAGGCTGCCGGCCGTGGTGTTTACGACTGTTCGATGGAAATTGTCATGTCCAGGTTTACTGCTGTCCCCTGCGCGCAATCTGCCCGCGCGCACTTTGCCCTGAATGAATCGCGGATTCGTTGCAGGCACGCTATTGCCGTCCTTTGCGGCGTGCTGCTGACTCCGCTGGCGCTGGCTGATGATCACACCGGCCACGAAAATGAACTGAGCCCGACGGTGATCACTGCCATCGCCCCGAGCTCGCCACTGACGATCGTCACCAACCCCAAGGATCCACGCCAACCAGTGCCGGCCAGTGACGGCGGCGATTACCTGAAGACCATTCCCGGCTTCGCTCTGGTGCGCAATGGCGGCACCAACGGCGATCCGGTGCTGCGCGGGATGTTTGGTTCGCGGCTGAACATCCTTACCAACGGCAGCATGATGCTCGGCGCCTGCCCTGGTCGGATGGACGCGCCGACCTCGTACATCTCGCCGGAAACCTACGACAAGCTCACGGTGATCAAAGGCCCGCAAACCGTCCTGTGGGGGCCGGGCGCATCGGCCGGTACGGTGCTGTTCGACCGTGAGCCGGAGAACTTCGGCGAACTCGGCACTCGCGTCAACGCCAGCATCCTGGCCGGCTCGCATGGGCGTTTCGACAAGGTTGTCGACGCCGCTGCCGGCGGCCCTCTGGGCTACGTGCGAGTCATCGGCAACACCGCGCATTCGGATGATTACCGCGATGGCAACAACGACATCGTCGCCTCGCGCTACGACAAGTGGAACGGCGATGTCGCACTGGGCTGGACGCCGGATGCCGACACCCTGATCGAGCTCACCGCTGGCAAGGGTGATGGCGAGGCGCGGTATGCCGGGCGCGGCATGGACGGTTCGCAATTCCTGCGTGAGAGCCTCGGTTTGCGTTTCGAAAAATCCAACATCACTGACGTGCTGGAGAAGCTCGAAGCGCAGGTCTACTACAACTACGCCGACCATGTGATGGACAACTACACCCTGCGCACGCCCTCCGGCACCGGCATGATGGCGGGACCCATGGCGTCAAACGTCGACCGTCGGACCCTCGGCGCGCGGCTCAAGGCGACCTGGCGCTGGGCTGATGTTCAGCTGATCACCGGCCTCGACGCACAGACCAACGAGCACCGCCAGCGCAGCTCAATGGGCATCGACACCTACAAGGACCTGCCGTACAGCAAGGACGCCGATTTCCATAACTACGGCGTGTTCAGCGAAATGACCTGGTACGCCGCCGAGCGTGATCGCCTGATCACTGGCGCCCGTGTCGACCGTGCTTCGGCGAAGGATTATCGGCAAACCATCGGGTCGGGGATGACGTCTCGGCCCAACCCGACCGCTGATGACAGCCGCGCCGACACGTTGCCCAGTGGCTTCGTGCGCTATGAACACGATCTGGCCGACAGCCCGACCACGCTCTACGCCGGCCTCGGTCACGCGCAACGCTTTCCGGATTACTGGGAGTTGTTTTCGCCCAAGTCCGGCCCGGCAGGATCGGTCAACGCGTTCGACTCGATCAAACCGGAAAAGACCACGCAGTTCGACTTCGGCGTGAACTACAAGAGCGCCGACCTCGAAGCCTGGGCCTCGGGTTACATCGGTGTGGTACGCGATTACATCCTGTTCGACTACACGCCGGGAATGATGGGCATGAGCACCTCGCGCGCCGAGAACATCGACGCGCGGATCATGGGTGGCGAACTCGGTGCTGCCTACAACCTCACCGACAACTGGAAAGCCGATGCGACCCTGGCCTATGCCTGGGGCAAGAACAGCAGCGACGGCTCGGCCCTGCCGCAGATGCCACCGCTGGATGCGCGTTTCGGCCTGACCTACAGCCAAGACAACTGGAGCGCCGGCGCACTCTGGCGAGTGGTCGCCGCGCAGCACCGCATCGACGCGAACAAGGGCAACGTGGTCGGCAAGGATTACGCCCAGAGCTCGGGCTTCGGCGTGTTCTCGCTCAACGGCGCGTACCGCATCAACCAGCACTGGAAGGTCAGCAGCGGCGTCGACAACCTGTTCGGCAAAGCCTACGCCGAGCACCTGAACCTGGCTGGCAACGCGGGGTTCGGTTACCCGGCCAATGACCCACAGGCAATTAATGAACCGGGGCGCACGCTCTGGACCAAAGTGGATATGAGTTTCTGACACCAACACCTACCCATGTGGGAGCGAGCCTGCTCGCGAAGACGGCGCCACGGTCGGCATTGATATCGACTGAACAACCGCTTCGCGAGCAGGCTCGCTCCCACAGGTAAACAGACAACGAAAAGAACCAAGCCAAGCGGAGCACACGTGATGCAAAAGCCTCAACCCAACTTCTACAACCTGGCCTGGCGCTGGCATTTCTATGCCGGGCTGTTCGTCGCACCGTTCATGGTGATGCTGGCCCTGACCGGGATCATTTATCTGTTCAAACCGCAGCTCGATTTGCTGATGTACAGCAGCCTGCTCGAAGTACCGGCCGGGCACCACACAGTGCCGGCCGATGACTTGCTGCAACGGGTGAAAGCTGCCTATCCGCAAGGCCAGGTCACTCAGTACCTGCCGCCGGTGAATGCCGAGCGCAGCGCGCAATTCGTGGTGAAAAACGCAGGTCACGAACTCAACGTATTCGTCGATCCGTATCACGGCGACATCCTCGGCGAGCAGGATGCCAAGCAGAATCTGCAAGCCATCGCCCGTGCGATCCACGGCGAATTGATGATTGGTACGTTCGGCGATCGGCTGATCGAAATGGCCGCTGGCTGGGGCGTGGTGCTGGTGGTCTCGGGGCTGTTCCTGTGGTGGCCGCGCGGTCAGGCGGCGGGCATTCTATGGCCGCGTTTGAACAGCCGAGGTCGAGTGTTGTGGCGCGATCTGCATGCGGTCACCGGGTTCTGGGGCGCAACATTGCTGCTGGTGATGTTGCTCAGCGGCATGACCTGGACCGGTTTCTGGGGCAAGCAATACGCGCAGGTGTGGAACGTGTTTCCAGCCGCCATGTGGGACAACGTGCCGACCTCCGACATCGAGGCGCGCAGCCTCAACAGCGCCACCCGCCAGACCGTGCCATGGGCGATGGAGAACACACCGATGCCGATGTCCGGCGACCACGCCGAACACATGAATCACGGCAATGCCCATGCCGGTCCCGCAGCACCCGAAGTCAGCCTGCAGGATGTGCAGAACATCGCCAGCGAACGCAAGGTCGAGCCCGGCTACAGCATCACCCTGCCGACCACCGCCACCGGCGTGTTCACCATCGCCGTGTTCGCCGATGACCCGCGCAACGACGCCACCCTGCACGTCGATCAGTACACCGGCAAGGTCCTCGCCGATGTGCGTTTCGAGCACTACGGCACCGTTGCTCGCGCCACGGAAATCGGCGTGATGCTGCACGAAGGCAAGATGTTCGGCACCTTCAACCAGATCGTCGTGCTGCTGATCTGCCTGATGATTCTGCTCAGCGCCGTCAGCGGCGTGGTGATCTGGTGGAAACGCCGCCCCGAAGGCAAGTTCGGCGTGCCGCCGTTGCGCCATGATTTGCCGACATGGAAAACCGGCGTGGCGATCATGCTGGTGCTGGCGGTGGTGTTTCCGCTGGTGGGGGCTTCGCTGCTGTTCGTGTGGTTGCTTGACCGGTTCGTCTTGCCACGAGTCGCCCGGCGCACCGTCGATCTACCGCGCTGATAGTGTGGCGCGGGCTCAGTGGCCCGCGCTCGACTCGGCATGCGAATTACAACTCATCTCTGATCCGCACGGCACCTTCGGCCGCCGGCTGTTGCCGACGGATTCGCCAACCACTGCCCAGGTGCCCGGTATGGCGCCAATACGCGCCTGCCACCAACACCTGAAATTCGCCCAATTGCAGGAGTCGCGAGACAAATTGCCCAGGCGTGAGGCGGCTGACCCATCGCCCGTTTTCATAAACGACCGAACGGGTCAGCAGCAGATCCCGTTCGGCGTCTGAGTACACTGGCGTGTATTTGAGCAACTCATGGCCGGGCGTGGAGTAGTAATACCCACGAATATCGAAACCTTGGTTTTTCAACTCGTGGGTGTGTGCATACACCAGCGCGGGTTCGGCGAAATTACTGCGGATCTGTTCGTTGTCAGCGACCAGCAAGGTATTGCCCGACAGGCTGAATTGATGACTGGCCACGACGGCATAACCGTCAGGGAAGCGCGGTGCCGGTCGGCGCCAGTCGGTCGCAGGGTCCTCGGCAGTACGGAAAAGACGCAGACGAAGATTCTCCTCGTTGGCGAACCACGCAACAGGCTCCAGCGGGACAAAGCGCTGGCCGGAGTCTTCCCCGAGAACCGCGCCCTCATAGCCGGTCCGAGCGAGTATTTCATTGTCGGTCCGTTGCTGGGCATAGCGGGCAGCATCGTCGGGATGCTGGAAGATCGGTCCCAGCGCCGGAACCGGATGATTTTGCCAGTGGCGCTCACGAGATATCTCGGCCAGACCCGGTTGCCAGCCCTCCTCGACCCGACCACGGCGAGACCAGCAGGCGCTGGTTTCAATGACATGCAGGTCACCGGCTCGCGCCATCCGATTTACGTATTCGACAAGGCTGAAAGTGCCCTTGCTGTTGTTGCGTTCATCAATCGCCGCCTGCTCCATTGACACAAAAGCGTTGGGCCGCAATTCCACTTGCCCGAACCGGTCGAAGAACGTGCCGGGCTCGAACGCGTGCAGTTGCAGCCTCAGCAGCGCTCCGTCGGCGCAGGAGAAGTAGATCGGCTTGTAACCCTGTGGCGTACTGGCCCGTCGACACGCCTGCTGGACTTCGCTGGGCATGATCAGCACATGCCGGATATCCCTGGGCCGTGCGCCAAGCGGTGGCAGGACGGCGCGCAGATAAATCGAATCCAGCAGAAAGCCTGATGGCAGTCGCCCGTGCTCGAAAATCCGGTCCAGAGCCAGCGCAGACCGTTGTGCAGTCAGCGGCAGACTGGCAAGAAACACACCGCCGTCCGAGCGCAGGATGACACCGAAAGTCTGCGTATCGCGGCTCACCGCCAGCTCATGGACATATCGAGCGGCCGCATCCGCCTGAAGAAATAACGGGCCGCACACCGCCGCAGTAGCGGCTTTGCTGTAATCCGTCACGATCTGCAGATCGGCGGAGAACGGCACCCAGCGCGATACTTGCCGGGGCAGGCCCCACAGGTCACTGCCGGTGACGACCTGCAAATAACCTGTTCTGGCGAGCGAGTCGATCCAGTCGATCGGTTTCAATTCACTGCTGTAAAGGCGCTGCTTGATGGTCTCGCCATCCAGTGATGCGGGCAGGCTATTGCTTGCCGTCAGGGCAATCGACAGATCGGCGCGCAGACGCTCCCACAATCCAGGCTGATAGCGAATCGTCGCACCGTCCGGCGCAAACAGGTATTCATCCCAGACCACAGGTTTGCGGGTGAATGCCGAGTACAAGGTGTCGACCGACAGCATGTTCAAGTAGATCTGTTTGTCGATGGCCGAAAACGCTACCGACAGCTCCCTAGGGACTCTGGAGCGGTAACGCGCAACGATCCGGCAATTTTCTGGAAACAGTCCGGCAGCGCGAGTCTCGTCGGCGATGATCTCGCTACTGTCGAAATTTTCGCGTGTCACTTCAATCGGCGAGGTAGCGACGTAGAGGCCGTCGGAGCGTTTCAGAATGACACCCCCATAGAGCTTGCCGGTGCTCTGCGGCAACAGCGATCGGGCATGCACCGCCGCATCGTCGGCACTGTGAAAAACCGGCCCCAGGGCGCGTCGCTGCAGATTTGCGTAAGGCTGCCAGGTTTTCTTGACCAAACCCGGCCGGTCCCAGCACAGACTCGTACGCAGCACGTCAAGTTGACCACTGTCGACCACGGTGTGCACGAAGTCGGATGGCAACAGCCTTTGCGCAGCGAGATCGTCCTTGAGCGTTTGCAGCGTCGTCTGCGAGCTGTCGTCGTAGAACAACTTGCTGGAGCTGTTGAATACATACCTGAGCAGAGCACCATCACCAGTGGCGATATACAAAGTTCTGTGCCGGCCAGTGGCGACGACCGGGCGCCGCTCGGAGAGATACATGGCAACGGTCAGCGTCTCTGGCGTGACGAAGTAATGCGCGAGCCAGTCCTGGGGATGGCGCAAGGTTTCCCCGATTCGCTGGTGCATGTAATACACGGCATGCAGGTCGAAGCCATCCGGGTACTGATACCAGGGAGCTGTCCTGCTGGAACTGAACACCGACTCCTGACGAAACAGATTGGTGCCGCTATCGCTGACGGGTATCAGCTCGCTGGCGATGTATTCCTCCCGCCCCACGTGCTTGAGAATGAAGCCGAACCAGGTTTTCTTTTCGTCGTGCAAATGCACGTCAGTACTGGATTGACTCAGTGCTGCCTCGTCCGCCGAGGAAAACACCGCACCAAAGAAAATCCTCGCAGGACGCTTCCACGGCATTGTTGTGGCGCCAGGCGCAGGCACTTGCGTTGGCGGATAGGGCTGCAAAGAGAGATCTGGCAATGACGGTTTCGGTAACGTCGGCAGCGGCGGCTCAGACTCGCCTGGTTCAGCCACTGACGCTATTGGCAGGCTCCAGTCAGCGCCGATTTGCCCGCGATAGCCCCACAGTGCGTGATCGATCAGATTGAACAAGACGCCGGCCTGCGCCTGTTCACGCACAAAGGCCTGTGGCCGTTCAGTGCCGTTGCGCAGCGCACTGGCTAGCTCGCCCGGGTGCTTGCCAGTGCCGAGGCGTCTGGCCAGCTCCCTGGCGACGATGGTGGTGTAGGGCTGGAACCTGATCAGGCTGTCACCAGCACCAGAGCAATACAGAGCGATCCCGTCGAGCAGGGTCTGCCGCAGCTCGTCAACGTTGAGCATCTGCACGTCCAGCAGAGCCTCGGCACGGGTCCAGCGCAGATACCGGATATGCACCGGGTCAAGTTGCGAAAGCGCAACGTGAGCGACATAACGCGCATGCATGGTGTGGTCGTCTGGAAACACCGGCCGACCGTGATTGTCCAGAGGATAAAGCCGCCCCTGGCTGAGCGTATCGATATCCCCGGGCAAGGGTTCGGTCACCACGAAACGCTTGTCGCTACGCTGAAAAACATACCCCGCGTGCTGCTGATCACGGCGAATGCCCACGAGCTCATGGGCATGGCGAACCGCATCATCGGCCGCCAGAAAAGCCCGGCTCAATCGCGGCCAGGGGAAATTGGCGAAGGGCTGCCATTGCAGACCCACCGGCCCCAGATGCGCCCACAACGCACTGCCGCGCACGACCTCCAGGGTCCCGGCCAGTACCAGCATTGAAACAAATGCGCGGGTATCCAGTGTGCCGGCCAACAGCCTTGCCTGCACACCGTTGTCACTGACCGTGCCGTCCGACTGCGTAACGCTCAGTGCCGCTTCGATCGAATCGCCGCTGAAGCGGTACTTCAACATCGCATGATCCTGCGCCCGCATGTACAGCGACAACGCACGCCCCGCTTGCGCCAGATGTTGGCTGCGGGCATTCGCTTCAATAGCCCAGGCGAACTCCCGGGGCGTGAAGAAGTTCTCGTAGAGCCACCGCTGAGCGGGCGGAAACTGTGCAGGGTCGGGCCGCGAGGCAAAGTAAAAGCCCTCCAGCAAATACCCCCTGGGCAGCTGCAATTGCCCTTGGGCATCAACCGGAAATATTCGCTCAGGATCCCAAGCGGCGAGCCCGGCCGGCCGCGCATGGGTGGCCACATACTCCTCGCCAACCAATTTTTTCAATATCAGGCCCGTCGTCTGCGCGCCTCTGGATTTCAACGCGGCCAGCACGGCGCGTTCGGCATTGACGCATACACGGGTCATCAGCGGCAGTTCGGTGACCACACCCTTTGAAAACGACGCGCCGGCCTTCCAGGCCGCAGGTACGCGCCCCACCGAGTAACCCCAGTCGGCATTCGAAACAATGACTTTCAGTTCACCCACAGTCGCCAGCTTGTTGATCACCGCCATCACGTCATAGGCCCCCGCCGGATGGCCCGACGGCCCGCCGGACTGCTGCCAGAGAAAGTAGTCGCGCTCCTCGGGCGAGCCGCTCGAGACGTATTTGAGCAAGCTGCCATCCGGGCCTGAAAGGTAAGCGCTGCGGAAAAAATCCCGCGCCGACACATCGCCAATGAAATCGCCGCCTGAATAGAAACTCATGAACAGCCGGAGCAGCGTTTCATCCTGACGCCGATTGCCATTGCGGAACTCGGCATGGATCGGCGGATGGCTGTGAACGCTGGCGACGCACCGGTAGCCCAGCGGATGAAGCATGCCGCCAAGGACATCGGTCTGCACAATTGTGCCGAAGTCAAAACCCGTGGCTTGCCCGGCGATGGGTGAAGTGGCGAGCAATTTCCCGTCCGGACGCAGCAGGATCACGCTGCCGTACTCTTTGTCCGGGTTCAGTGGAATCCGCGTGTGCACCCAATAGGCGGCGTCCTCTTCAGTCAGAAAGGCCGGGCTCAGTGGCGGCAGCTTGAACGTTGCTGAAGAACTTGCGGTACGACCGGATCGGCCTGAGACATGACTCATAAAAACCTGCGCTGAGAATCGGGATGAGCGCGTGAGTGTGGGCCGTCGGGTTTCACCTGCTGTGGTACAGGGTTATCGCTTTTGTATCCGCATCTGAGTGCCAGCCCGCGCCCCAATCTGGCGCAACTGGACGCACCACCGCCCGACTACCGTCCCCTCCTGGTGCACGCCCACAGCGCGCAGGCGCTCTGGCACGACATTTTCTTGCCTGAACGCGACCGGGCACAGCCTTTGCAAAACACACCTTCAGTCGTCCGCATCTGCCAACCAGAAAAAATCGAATGTTCATGGAGATCGCACAATGAAGCGTCGCAGTTTGATCAAGGCTTTCACACTCACGGCATCCATTGCCGCGATGGGCATGACCTGGACTGTCCAGGCCGCCGAGACCATCAAGGTCGGGATTCTGCATTCGTTGTCCGGGACCATGGCGATCTCCGAAACGTCGCTCAAGGACATGGCGCTGATGACCATCGACGAGATCAACGCCAAGGGCGGCGTGAACGGCAAGATGCTCGAGCCGGTGGTGGTCGACCCCGCTTCCAACTGGCCGCTGTTCGCCGAAAAGGGCCGACAGCTGCTGACCCAGGACAAGGTCGCGGTGGTGTTCGGCTGCTGGACCTCGGTATCGCGCAAATCGGTATTGCCGGTGTTCGAAGAGCTCAACGGTCTGCTGTTCTACCCGGTGCAGTACGAAGGCGAAGAGATGTCGCCGAACGTCTTCTACACCGGCGCCGCGCCGAACCAGCAAGCGATCCCCGCCGTTGAATACCTGATGAGCGAAGAAGGCGGCAGCGCCAAGCGCTACTTCCTGCTCGGCACCGACTACGTCTACCCGCGCACCACCAACAAGATCCTGCGCGCGTTCCTGCATTCCAAAGGCGTGGCCGACAAGGACATCGAAGAGGTCTACACGCCGTTCGGTCACAGCGATTACCAGACCATCGTTGCCAACATCAAAAAATTCTCCGCCGGCGGCAAGACTGCCGTCATCTCGACCGTCAATGGCGACTCCAACGTGCCGTTCTACAAAGAACTGGCCAACCAGGGCCTGAAGGCCACCGATGTACCGGTGGTGGCTTTCTCGGTCGGTGAGGAAGAACTGCGCGGTATCGACACCAAACCGCTGGTGGGCAACCTCGCGGCGTGGAACTACTTCGAGTCGGTGGAGAACCCTGCGAACAAGAAATTCGTCGCGGACTGGAAAGCCTATGCGAAGAAACACAACCTGCCGGGCGCCGATAAAGCCGTGACCAACGACCCGATGGAAGCCACCTACGTCGGCATCCACATGTGGGCGCAAGCGGTCGAGAAAGCCAAATCCACTGACGTCGACAAAGTGCGCGAAGCACTGGCCGGGCAGACCTTTGCTGCGCCATCGGGCTACACCCTGACCATGGACAAGACCAACCATCACCTGCACAAGCCCGTGATGATCGGCGAAATCCAGAGCGACGGGCAGTTCAACGTCGTGTGGCAGACCGAAGGCCCGATCCGCGCGCAACCATGGAGCCCGTACATTCAGGGCAACGACAAGAAGCCGGATTATGCGGTGAAGAGCAACTGAGGCGAATTCAGTTTTTGAGGCGAGCATGAGACTTCCCCCTCACCCCAGCCCTCTCCCTCAGGGAGAGGGGGAAAGGGAGCCGATCTTCATGCTCTTCAGACCCTGAGTTCGACTCGAGTTCGCAGGTCGCAGCACATCGTCCAGACACCTCGGTCAGTCCCCTCTCCCTCCGGGAGAGGGTTAGGGTGAGGGGGCGGTTGAACAGGACACCACTAATGCCCACTGCCATACACCGCGTACTTCTCGCCATCGCACTGTTGCTGCCACTCCTGGCCCACGCCGGCGATGCCGAAGACTTCGTCGCGGCCAATCCGATGCAACAGGCCAAACTGCTGGAAGCCTGGGCAGCGCAGCCCGATCCGGCGCGTATCGAATTGCTCAACGCCCTGCAGCAAGGCGAGCTGACGATCGACGGCCAAGCGAAAACCCTGCGCCTGAACAATCGCCTGCGGGGTCTGATCGACACCGCGATGGCCAGCCATCAATTGCTCGCCGCTGACAGCAAGATCCGTCTGGGCGCCGCGCAGCAATTGCAGAAAAGCGCGAAGCCCGCGCAGCTGAAATTTCTCGACCGGCAACTCGCTGGGGAAAAAGATGAAAGCGTGCATGCCGCCTTGAGCCTGGCGCTGGCCAATCTGCAACTGGTCGACAGCGACCCGGCGGTGCGCCTCGCGGCGGTACGTCTGCTCGGTGAAACCGGCGACCCGCTGGCACGCACACGCCTCGAAGGCCTGCTCGAGCCCGGCGTGGAAAGCGATGCCGGCGTGCGCACCGCCGCCGAAACCAGCCTCGCTCAGGTCAAGCGCAAGCTGCTGATCGGCGAAGTGCTCGGCCAGGCCTTCAGCGGCATGTCGCTGGGCTCGATTCTGCTGCTCGCTGCCCTCGGTCTGGCGATCACCTTCGGCCTGCTCGGGGTGATCAACATGGCCCACGGCGAGATGCTCATGCTCGGCGCCTACTCGACCTATGTCGTGCAGTTGATGTTCCAGCGTTACGCGCCGCAGGCCATCGAGTTCTATCCGCTGATCGCGTTGCCGGTGGCGTTTTTCGTCACCGCCGCCATTGGCATGGCGTTGGAGCGCACGGTGATTCGCCATCTCTATGGTCGACCGCTGGAAACTCTGCTCGCGACCTGGGGCATCAGCCTGATGCTGATCCAACTGGTGCGGCTGGTGTTCGGTGCGCAGAACGTTGAAGTGGCCAACCCGGCGTGGCTGTCCGGCGGCATTCAAGTGCTGCCGAACCTGGTGCTGCCGTACAACCGCATCGTCATCATCGCTTTCGCATTGTTCGTGGTGGTGCTGACCTGGCTGCTGCTGAACAAGACCCGCCTCGGCCTCAACGTGCGCGCCGTTACCCAGAACCGCAACATGGCCGCCTGCTGCGGCGTGCCAACCGGGCGCGTCGACATGCTCGCCTTCGGTCTCGGCTCGGGCATCGCCGGCTTGGGCGGCGTGGCGCTGAGCCAGATCGGCAACGTCGGTCCCGACCTTGGCCAGAGCTACATCATCGACTCGTTCCTGGTGGTCGTGCTCGGCGGCGTCGGCCAACTGGCCGGCAGCGTGCTGGCGGCATTTGGCCTGGGCATCGCCAACAAGATTCTCGAACCGCAGATCGGTGCGGTGCTCGGCAAGATCCTGATCCTCGCGCTGATCATTCTGTTCATTCAGAAACGTCCGCAAGGCCTCTTCGCACTGAAAGGACGGGTGATCGACTGATGAACCAGCCTCTGTTAGTCACGGCCACACAAAAGGCCGGGCCGAAAGCCACGCTCGCGGTCGGCGGGGTGATTCTCGCGCTGCTGATCGTTCTGCCGCTGCTCTCGTTGTTGTCGCCAGACAATGCCCTGCACGTCTCGGCCTACACGCTGACCCTGGTCGGCAAAATCCTCTGCTACGCCATCGTCGCCCTGGCGCTGGATCTGGTCTGGGGCTATGCCGGCCTGCTGTCGCTGGGCCACGGTCTGTTCTTCGCCCTCGGCGGGTACGCGATGGGCATGTACCTGATGCGGCAGGCGGCCGGCGATGGCTTGCCAGCGTTCATGACTTTCCTGTCGTGGAGCGAATTGCCGTGGTACTGGACCGGCACCAGCAGCTTTATCTGGGCCATGTGTCTGGTGGTGCTGGCGCCGGGTCTGCTGGCGCTGGTGTTCGGCTTTTTCGCCTTCCGTTCGCGGATCAAGGGCGTGTATTTCTCGATCATGACCCAGGCCCTGACCTTCGCCGGCATGCTCCTGTTTTTCCGCAACGAGACCGGGTTTGGCGGCAACAACGGTTTCACCAATTTCCGCACGATTCTCGGTTTCGGCATCACCGAACCGGGCACCCGCGCGGTGCTGTTTCTGGCCACGGTGTTGTTGCTGGTGGCGAGCCTGTTCATCGGCTGGCGCCTGGCGCAGAGCAAGTTCGGCCGGGTGCTGACGGCGTTGCGCGATGCGGAAAACCGTTTGATGTTCTGCGGCTACGACCCGCGCGGTTTCAAGCTGTTCGTCTGGGTGCTGAGTGCGGTGCTGTGCGGCCTCGCCGGAGCGCTGTACGTGCCACAAGTGGGCATCATCAACCCCAGCGAAATGTCGCCGACCAACTCGATCGAAGCGGCGGTGTGGGTCGCCCTTGGCGGGCGCGGCACGCTGATCGGGCCGCTGCTCGGCGCCGGCGTGGTCAACGGCATGAAGAGCTGGTTCACCGTGGCCTTCCCGGAATACTGGCTGTTCTTCCTCGGCGCGCTGTTCATCGTCGTGACGTTGTACCTGCCCAAGGGCGTGATCGGTCTGCTGAAGAAACGAGGTGAACAATGAGAGTCACAGCGAGTGCTGAATTCATGCTGGAGCCGGCGTTTTTCCCCGTGGAACCGAACAAGGACGAAGGCACCAGCCGCGACTCGATCGGCCTCGGCCAGCGCGTCGGCCCGGGCCTCGATACGCGCCACGGCACCATCCTGACCCTGGAAGACATCAGCGTCAGCTTCGATGGCTTCCGTGCCTTGAACAATCTCAACCTGTACATCGGCGTCGGCGAACTGCGCTGCATCATCGGCCCCAACGGCGCGGGCAAGACCACGCTGATGGACGTGATCACCGGCAAGACCCGGCCCAGCCACGGCAAGGCCTGGTTCGGTGAAACCCTGGATCTGACGCAGATGAGCGAAGTGCAGATTGCCCAGTCCGGCATCGGCCGCAAATTCCAGAAACCGACGGTATTCGAAGCCTTGAGCGTATTTGAAAACCTGGAGCTGGCGCAGAAGACCGACAAGTCGGTGTGGGCCAGTTTGCGTGCGCGCTTGAGTGGCGAGCAGAAGGATCGCATCAGCGAAGTGCTCGAGACGATTCGCCTGACCACCTCGGTCAATCGCCAGGCCGGGTTGTTGTCCCACGGGCAGAAGCAGTTTCTCGAGATCGGCATGTTGCTGATGCAGGACCCGCAATTGCTCCTGCTCGACGAACCGGTGGCGGGCATGACCGACGCCGAAACCGAGTTCACCGCCGAGCTGTTCAAATCGCTGGCCGGCAAGCATTCACTGATGGTGGTCGAGCACGACATGGGCTTTGTCGGCTCGATTGCCGACCACGTCACGGTGCTGCATCAGGGCAGCGTGCTGGCCGAGGGCTCGCTTGAGCAAGTGCAGGAAAACGAGCGGGTGATCGAGGTCTACCTCGGCCGCTGAAGACCTAGATCGTTCCCACGCTCTGCGTGGGAATGCCGCCATGGACGCTCTGCGTCCGCCGTTATGTGACGCGGAGCGTCACGGGATGCGTTCCCACGCAGAGCGTGGGAACGATCACCGGGGGAGAATTTGGACATGCTGCAAGTCGACAAGCTGCATCAGTACTACGGCGGTAGCCACATCCTGCGCGGCCTGAGCTTTGACGTGAAGGTCGGCGAAGTGACCTGCCTGCTCGGCCGTAACGGCGTGGGCAAGACCACCCTGCTCAAATGCCTGATGGGCCTGCTGCCGGCCAAGGAAGGTGCGGCGAACTGGGAAGGCAAACCGATCACCACGTTCAAACCGCATCAGCGTGTGCATGCCGGTATCGCCTACGTGCCGCAGGGCCGTGAGATCTTCGGGCGCCTGACGGTAGAAGAAAATCTGCTGATGGGCCTGTCGCGCTTTCCAGGCTCAGAAGCCAAAGAAGTTCCAGGTTTCATCTACGAACTGTTCCCGGTGCTGCTACAAATGAAGCAGCGCCGTGGCGGCGATCTGTCCGGTGGTCAGCAACAGCAACTGGCGATCGGCCGCGCATTGGCCAGCCGCCCGCGCCTGCTGATTCTCGATGAGCCCACCGAAGGCATTCAACCGTCGGTGATCAAGGAAATCGGCGCGGTGATCAAGCAGCTCGCGGCGCGCGGTGACATGGCGATTCTGCTGGTCGAGCAGTTCTACGATTTCGCCGCCGAACTGGCCGATCAATACCTGGTGATGTCGCGGGGCGAGATCGTCCAGCAGGGTCGCGGTGAAAATATGGAGGCCGAGGGTGTACGCGGGCTGGTCACGATCTAACGCGCCGGTCTAATCTGTAGCTTCCTAACGATAATCACAAAACCATGAATTCGATTGTTGCACCTGCCCTGTTTACCCCGAGCTGGCACGCCGAGCTGGAACTGGCCTACGCGCGTTTCGGCGACTGCACGCGCCCGGTCATGCGCCGCCACCTCGGCCCGCTGCGCGTGCAAAAGCATCTGTACGCCGAAGGCCCCGAGGTCTGCCAGCACATCATCGTCCACCCACCGGGCGGAATTGCCGGTGGTGATCGGCTCGATATCAGCGCGCGCGTCGAGCACAACGCCTGGGCACAGATCACCAGCCCCGGCGCCGCCAAGTGGTATCGCGCGGGCGGGCCGGCGTATCAGCAGCTCGACTTGCAAGTCGCTGCCGGCGCGACCCTGGAATGGCTGCCGCAGGAAACCATCGTCTACAGCGCCGCGCAGGCCGAGTTGGCCACAACGATCGAGCTTGAAGGCGATGCGCGGCTGTTCTACTGGGACGTGGTGGCGCTCGGTCGTCCGGCCAGCGGCGAGCGTTTTGACCTCGGGCATTTTCAGGCGCACCTGGATATCCGCCGCGATGGTCAGTTGCTCTGGCACGAACGGCAGCGCATTGTCGGTGCGGACGGTTTACTCGACTCGCCGATCGGCCTGGATGGCAATCCGGTGTTCGCAACGATGCTGGTCACCGGTGAGATAGACGCCGGGTTGCTGGAGCGCTGCCGCTCGCTGGGGCACGAAGTGCGTGGAGACTTGACCCAGTTGCCAGGGTTGCTGGTGGCGCGGTGTCTGGCCGGTGAAGCGTTACTCGCCCGCGCCTGGCTCATCGATTTGTGGCGATTGCTCAGACCTGTGCTGCTGGGGCGCGAAGCTATCGCGCCAAGAATATGGAGCACCTGAAACCCCGACCCTCACCCCCCGCCCTCTCCCGGAGGGAGAGGGAGCCTGACCGAGTCGTCTGAAATGAATTTATCTGCCTGAACGAATATTGCTGACTGAATTGGCCATTGAAAACAACCAAGATCAGTCCCCTCTCCCTCGGGAGAGGGCTAGGGTGAGGGGCTGCTCCAACTGGCACCCCACACTTCTCGAGAGCCACCCGAATCTGCCCTGATGGAACCCGAACCATGGACCTGACCCCACGCGAAAAAGACAAGCTGCTGATCTTCACCGCCGGCCTCGTCGCCGAGCGGCGGCTGGCCCGTGGCGTGAAACTCAATTACCCGGAAGCCATGGCCTACATCTCCGCCGCGCTGCTCGAAGGTGCCCGCGACGGCCAGACCGTGGCCGAGCTGATGCACTACGGCACCACCCTGCTCAGCCGCGAGCAAGTGATGGAAGGCATCCCGGAAATGATCCCGGAAATCCAGGTCGAGGCGACTTTCCCCGACGGCACCAAACTGGTCACCGTTCACCAGCCGATCGTCTGAGGCCGCGCCATGACTTACGCCATTCGCGATGCAACCCGGGCCGACCTGCCGGCGATCCGCGACATCTACAACGACGCCGTGCTCAACACCACGGCGATCTGGAATGAACAAGCGGTCGACCTCGGCAATCGCCAGGCATGGTTCGACGCGCGTCAGTTGCAGGCGTACCCGATTCTGGTGATCGTCGACCATGAAAACGCAGTGCTGGGTTACGCCTCGTTCGGCGACTGGCGGCCGTTCGACGGTTTCCGCCACACCGTCGAACACTCGGTGTACGTGCGCAGCGATCAACGCGGCAACGGCCTCGGCCCGCAACTGATGACCGCGTTGATCGAACGCGCCCGCGCCTGCGGTAAACACGTCATGGTCGCTGCCATCGAAAGCGGCAACGCTGCCTCGATCCGCCTGCACGAGCGTGCCGGTTTCAGCATCACCGGGCAGATGCCGCAAGTGGGCACCAAGTTCGGCCGCTGGCTCGATCTGACCTTCATGCAGTTGACCCTCAATCCCGGCGCACAGCCGCCGGGTGCCCACAAGGAGTGATGTCGATGAACGCCGCCCAGTTGCGCCGCGTCAACGCTGAGAGCTTTGCCCACTATCGCCAGGGCCTGATCGATCTGCTGCTCGACGCCGTCGGTTACGGCGCCAGCGTCGGCTTCATGGCCGACCTCGATGCCGCGCAGGCGCGCGCGTATTTCGATGAGGTGCAGGACAACATCAACAAGGGCAGCACGCTGCTCTGGGTGGTGGTGAAGGACGAGCAGGTGCTGGCCAGCGTGCAACTGGGCCTGTGCCAGAAGGCCAATGGTCTGAACCGCGCCGAAGTGCAGAAACTGCTGGTGCGCGAACACGCGCGGCGCCGTGGCCTCGGCCAGCAACTGATGCAGGCGCTGGAACTCGAAGCGCCCAAGCACAAGCGCGGCATGCTCTATCTCGACACCGAGGCCGGCTCGCCGGCAGAAAATTTCTACAAGGCGCTGGGCTACGTGCGCGCCGGCGAAATCCCCGATTACGCCTGCGACCCCAACGGCACCTATCGCCCGACCGCTCTCTATTACAAAGTCCTGCAAGGAGCCCAGCGATGATTCCTGGCCAATACCAGATTCAGCCCGGCGATATCGAACTCAACGTCGGCCGCCGCACCGTGAGCCTGAAAGTCGCCAACAGCGGTGACCGGCCGATCCAGGTCGGCTCGCATTTCCACTTTTTTGAAACCAACGACGCGCTGACCTTCGATCGCGCCGCCAGTCGCGGCATGCGCCTGAATATTCCGGCGGGCACGGCGGTGCGCTTCGAGCCGGGGCAAAGCCGTGAAGTCGAGCTGGTGGATTACGCCGGACATCGCCGGGTGTTCGGCTTTGCCGGACGCATCATGGGTGACCTCGACTGACGGATCGTTCCCACGCTCCGCGTGGGAATGCATCCCGTGACGCTCCGCGTCACAAAAGGCGGACGCAGAGCGTCCATGG
>NZ_WBRZ01000009.1:0-56172 GCF_008923895.1 Pseudomonas sp. GXM4 | reverse complement strand
CAGCAATCCTTGTCGCAACCCAAATCCCCTGTGGGAGCGGGCTTGCCCGCGAAGGCGTCGGCACGTTCAACCTCATCACCGCCTGACCCACCGCTTTCGCGAGCAGGCTCGCTCCCACAATAGTCCGGGGCAAGGCCACAATCTTCAGCCCAACCCAAATCCCTGTGGGAGCGGGCTTGCCCGCGAAGGCGCCAGATCAGATACATCCACATTGAATGACACACCGCTTTCGCGAGCAGGCTCGCTCCCACAATGGTCCGGTGCAAGGCCACAATCTTCAGCGCAACCAAAATCCCTGTGGAAGCGGGCTTGCCCGCGAAGGCGCCGGCACATTCAACATCATCATCGCCTGTCACACCGCTTTCGCGAGCAGGCTCACTCCTACAAAGATCCGGGGGCAGATCAGCAATCTTTTTCGCAACCCAAATCCCTGTGGGAGCGAGCCTGCTCGCGAAGGCGCCAGATCGGATACATTCGCGTTGAATGACACAACGTTTTTACACGCTGGCTCACCACAGCGGCACACCGAATGACCGCCGCACATCGACAAGGGAGGCCCATTGCAGGCCTCCCTTGTTTTTCACCATCAAGAAGTACCCAACCCCTGTGACAAATCGGAAGACGAAGGCCGCGCCGTTTCCGGCTTGGTCTCCACTTCGGTTTGTTCAGTGGTCCGAGTCACCGTGTCACGCACGGCCTCGTAACCTTCCTGAGCTTTCTGCTTGGCCTTGTCGACCATGCCAGCGCTGGTACGGCCCATGTAGCGCTGTTCAGTGGACGTAGTTGGCAACGCCGCGCCGAGCAATGCACCGAGCGCAACCCCAGCGGCAGCCACCATCAGCGGTTGCTCCTTGAGCAGGTGACTGAACTGCTGGCCGAGCACTTGCGAATTGCGTGACAAGCGATCACTGGCGTCATGCATCGCATGAGTCAGATTTTCCTTCGCCGCGCCGACGTTTTCCCCGAGGTGGCTGGCCTTGCCTTTCAGCGACTGGTAGCCGTCCTTCAGCGAGTCAGTGGTCGAATGCAAATGCGCGCGGGCGCTGTCGATGCCGTCGGCCAAACCGTCGGCCCACTCGCCGGCCTTGTCCTGATCCGGCCCGCTGCGATAGGTCGGTTGCTGCACGGGCGGGCGATTCTGGCTGATTATCAGCCAGAGCAGCCCCACCGAAGTCAGCACCGCTGGCACCGGGTTATTGCGCACGCTGGTGCCGAGATTGGTGAAGAACGTCGAGCCGTTGCTCTGCATCATTCCCCAGGCCTGATCGATCATCTGTCCGGGGGTGAATTTGCTCTCGAGTTGATCGACGATGTTGCCGATGCTCGCGCGTTGCGCATCGATTTCGCGCTCGATCTGCTCCGGGCTTTTTTCCGCTTCGATATCCAGTTCGCTTTTCATGAGACTTTCCTCCGCAGCGCTTCCTGATCCTTGTTCAAGGCGTCGAGGGTGCGATCAGGTTTGAAGTGAGACGGCTCGAATTGTTTTTTCCCGGATTGCAGCATGGCGAAGCCGATGATCATCACCACCACGCCAACGATCAGCGCGGCCAACCATGGCGCCATGAACATGCTCAGGCCGTACACCGCCGACATCAGCAGAATGATGAAGCCAGCAAGAAACACAATCGCACCACCGGCCACCGCACCGATGCCAGCCTTCAGCGTGCTGAGGCTGTTGTGCAGTTCGGCTTTGGCCAGTGCCAGTTCCTTGGTGAACAACGCTGGAACTTCACGGGACAGTTGCCGCAACAGGCCGACCACCGAAGCGTCATCCGTTTGACCGAGGGGCCTTGCTCCGCTCAGATCAGATTCATCTCTGTTCATCACAGTTCTCCTTTGGCGTCGGGTGCGTGCGGTACGGAAGCCGCGGCAAAATCAGCGGGGTGATCGCTGTCACTGGGCGAGGTCGGGGTGATGCCGGTGGCCAGTCCCGGATTGGCGTGGGCCGATGACGGCACTGACGATTCATAGGGTCGCTGCGCACCGTAATCGGCTGGCGGTGGCGTCGATGTCGTGCCCGCCGCCGGATCGTGCTCGGCGCTGACCGTCGCTGCTGCGGCCGTGCCGGCTTTGAGAAACCGCGACAGGCCGAAACCGATGGCAATGCTGCCGGCGATGAATAGCCCCGGATTGCTGCGCGCCAGATCCGCCGCATCGTGCAGCAATTGCTCGGCACTCTTGCCGCGCAAGTTGCCCGCCAGCCCGGTCATGGAGTCCGCCATATCCGTCAGGTAGTCGGACATGCCCAGCGTGTCCTTGTCCTGCAACCCCGAGACGAAGCTCTTTGCCCCTTGGGCCAGTGCTTCTATCTGTTCGGCTGCGGTGTCGCGGTACTGTCCGAATTGCGCGTCGGCCTGTTGCCGCGCACCGCCAATTGCTTCGTTGACGTCGTCCTTCAAATGTTCAAAAGCCTGTCCAGGCTTGCTGTTCGGATCAGCTGATTCAAAGCCTGCCCTGCTGTCTTGAGTATTCATGTGGCCCCTCGCGTTCTGACTTGAAAACGGAAAAACGGGACTACACGGCAACATTGCCTCGAGCCCCCACATAGAAGATGACGGAGCAGCTTGCGCGAGAGTTCAAAGAGGTTGATGAGCGTGCCGTGTCAGGTCTGGATCAGCGACGAAAGGTTGCGCTTGGCACGATTGCGTTGAGCTTCTGCGCCTGGCTGCGGTCAAGACAAGGCACAAGCATTTATCTGCAACACGACGCTGAAACCCGCAACAACGCCGATAGATGGCAGAATCCCCACACCCTGATCACTTCGGAGACCGCAATGCTTCGCCTGTTTGAAGAAAGGCTCGACCCCTTCCCGCCCGACGAGGCGCCGCCACCGCCAGTCGGCCTGATGCGCTTCTTGTGGGCCTGCACCCGGGGGGCGCGCGGTTACATCCTGGCCTTCGCTCTGCTCAGCGCCAGCGTGTCGATCTACGAGGCGTGGCTGTTTTCTTTCCTTGGGCAAGTGGTGGATCTGCTCTCGACCTGGCAATCCGGCGGCGCCGCCGGTGATGAGGAAAGCCGCGTGTTGTGGGGCATCGGCATCGTGCTGGTGGTCAGCATCGGCCTGGTGGCGCTGCGCACGATGGTCCAGCACCAGATCCTCGCGATCAATCTGCCGCTGCGCCTGCGCTGGGACTTTCACCGGTTGATGCTGCGGCAAAGTCTGTCGTTCTTCTCCGATGAGTTTTCCGGCCGGGTCACGACCAAGGTCATGCAGACTGCGTTGTCGGTGCGCGAGGTGCTGTTCACCCTGATCGAAATTCTCCCCGGCATCGGCGTGTACTTCATTGCGATCATTGCGCTGGCCGGTGGCTTTGCGCTGAAGCTGATGCTGCCGTTTCTGGCGTGGATCGTTCTGTTCGGGCTGGCGATGGTGTATTTCGTGCCGCGTCTGGGCAAAGTCGGCCAGGAACAGGCCGATGCACGCTCGTCGATGACCGGGCGGATTGCCGACGCCTACACCAACATCACCACGGTCAAACTGTTCTCGCACTCCAAGCGTGAAGCGCACTTTGCCCGCGCGGCGATGGAAGATTTCAAGCTCACCGGATTCCGCCAGATGCGGCTGGTCAGCCAGTTCGAAATCGTCAATCAGGCGCTGGTGGTGGCTTTGATTCTCGGCGCCGGCGGTTATGCATTGTGGCTGTGGCATCAGGGCGAAGTCGGCACCGGCGCCGTCGCGGCGATCACCGCCATGGCGTTGCGCATCAATGGCATGTCGCACTGGATCATGTGGCAGATGACGTCGCTGTTCGAAAACATCGGCACCGTCCAGGACGGGATGGCCACCCTGACCAGCGGCCCGAAAGTCCAGGACGCGCCGGATGCCAAAGTGCTGGAGCCGGCCGGCGGCGAAGTGGTTTTCGACAATGTCAGCTTCAACTACAACGGCGAACGCCAGGTGCTCGACGGCTTGACCCTGCATATTCGCCCCGGCGAAAAAATCGGCCTGGTCGGCCGCTCCGGTGCAGGCAAGTCGACGCTGATCAACCTGCTGCTGCGCTTCTATGACGTTGATCGCGGCGAGATCCGCATCGATGGGCAGAACATCGCCGAGGTCACCCAGGACAGCCTGCGCAGCGTGATCGGCATGGTCACCCAGGACACGTCGCTGTTGCACCGTTCGATCCGCGACAACATCGCCTACGGACGCCCGGACGCCACCGACGAAGACATCCATCGCGCGGCAGTGAACGCCCAGGCCGATGGTTTTATCAGCCAGTTGAGCGACAAGCAGGGCCACAGCGGCTACGACACGCTGGTCGGCGAACGCGGTATCAAGCTTTCGGGCGGGCAGCGCCAACGCATCGCCATCGCCCGGGTGATGCTGAAGAACGCACCGATCCTGCTGCTCGACGAAGCCACCAGCGCGCTGGATTCCGAGGTTGAAGTCGCGATTCAGGAAAGCCTCGATGAAATGATGCAGGGCAAAACCGTGATCGCCATCGCCCACCGCTTGTCGACCATTGCAGCGATGGACCGGCTGATCGTCATGGACGAAGGCCGCATCATCGAACAAGGCACCCACGCGCAATTGCTCGAGAAGAACGGTACCTACGCGCGGCTGTGGCAGCACCAGAGCGGCGGGTTCCTCGGTGAGGACCGGGGTTTGGTTGAGGTGATGGAGGAGTGATCAGGCTGGAGGGCCGGGGCCGGCCCTCCATCGATTGGCCTAGATGGAGACGGGGCTTTCGGCATCCACCGGAAGCTTTACGCGAAACACGGTTCCGCCCTTCAGGTCAGAGCTGACCTCGATCGACCCGGCATGCGAGGCGACGATTTCCGAAGCGATAAACAGGCCCAGACCGAGCCCGGCAACCGGCCCGTGATCAACCACGGAGCGCTGTGAGAACCGCCCCATCGGGTTGAAGATGAACGGCAACACGTCTTCTGGAATCGGCTCGCCGCCGTTGTGCACTGTGAACACCGCGCAATCCTCGCGGACCTGCAACTCGACCGTTACCGGAAAATTATTGTCGCCGTGGGTCACCGCATTGCTGATGATGTTGGAAAAGACCTGTTCCATCCTCGCGCCATCGAACGCTCCCATTACCGCTTCCGTCGCATCGAACCGCACGTTGGCCTGCGGATGAAAGGCGCGGATTTCCTCGATCACCCGTTCGCACACAGGGCTGAGATCGATCAGGGATTTTTTCACCGGAATCCCCGGCCCCATCTGGCAGCGCGTCAGATCCAGCAGGTCGCCCACGATCTGGCTGGCGCGCTGCACGCTGGCGTAGATCTGCCTGGCCACTTTGCTGGTGCGCGGGTCGGTAGCTTCGGTACGACGCAACATATCCGCACCGAGCAGAATCGCCCCCAGCGGCGTGCGCAAGTCATGGCCGAGAATCCCCAGAAACACATTGCGCGACGCCTCGACGGCGCGCGAGTAGCTGGCAATCGACTCGGCCAGCGCCTGATCGATGGCTTCGTGGAAGCGCGTCATGTCGTCGACATTCACTGATTTGCCATCCTTGACCTGACGCAGCCATTGGGTCAGCACACTGGTGCGCAGCGCGCGGTATTCCGACACCATCTGATCGATGGTAAAACCGGCCATCAGCCGCGTCACCGCGTGGGTTTCCGCAGCTGTTTCTTCATCGTCGCGCGGCGCCTGGCCCTGGGCTTTGGCGATTTGTTCGCTCATGGTCTGCTTGGTCCGCAGATCGATGACGATGGCGCGCAACATCTGCTCGGCGTGATCGCGCAGCGCGACGTTATCCAGCTCCACCCCCGGCGTCTCGATGGTGCGGGCGAAATCTTCCCAGGCCTGCAGGATCGGCTCTAGGTTTTCGAGAATGAAATCTGGCAGGCGCATGGCTGTAGTCCATAGAGGAAATCCATCTGCGCCGACAGGCGCGCCGGCGCAGACAGTAAAAGAACAAACTCAGGAGTACAGAAGGTACGGCTGACCTCGTGCAGCCTACCATCATTGCAGTGGTTCAACGCGGGAGGAAAATCGGCAGCAGCCGCTTGTGACGAAAGCCATCAGAACACTCAACTCCCTGTGCTTGAGCTGCTGCCCGCAATGCTCAAGTCGCCACCCGGAAAAGCACCACCCTCAATGTGATACACGCTCGGCTCTGCGGAAAAATAATCCTCCAGCCCCAGCATGAAGCGCTGGTGGTCTTCGCTTTCTTCAAACCCCGGCGAGTGATCCTCAAGCGATTGCCAGCGCACGATCAAATTGAATTGCTCGGGGGTTTCGATACCTTGCGCCAGCAAGTGGCCGCCATATCCCTTGGCGCGGGTGAGCAACGGTTCGACTTCGGCAAATGCCCGTCGAAAGGCTTCAGTCTGATGCGGGTGAACGGGCAGCACAGCGATTTCGTAAACCATGATGTATCTCCAAAATCAGTGAGCGGATTCAGACGATGAGTGAAGGCTCGACGGCGATGGCGATTTTTCCCAGCAGACCGTTGTTGGCACTCTCCAGTCGGGCATGGGCGAGCGAGATGTCGGCGAGGGAATAGACCGCGCCAACATGGGGCCGCAACTGGCCGCGCTCGACCAACGCGCTCAGTTCATCGAGCTTGCCGCGATTCTGCCGGGTGAAGACGAAGTGGTAGCTGGCGTTCTTGCCCCAGGCCTGAACGAGGTTTTGTGGCTGCGCGATGTCGACGATCGAGACCACGCGGCCAAGCTGGGCGAGCGCGTCGGCACTGCGAGACAGGGTATCGCCACCGATGGTGTCGAACACCACATCAACGCCATGCCCGGCGGTTTCGCGCATGATTGCTTCGACGTAATCCTCTTGGGTGTAATCGATCACCACGTCAGCGCCCAGACTGCGGACGAACTCGGCGTTGGCCTCGCGCACGGTGGTGAACACTCTGGCGCCCATGGCTTTGGCCACCTGAATCGCCACATGACCGACACCGCCCGCGCCGCCGTGAATCAGAATGCTTTCGCCTACGCGGAGCACGGCGCGAACGGTCAGCGCTTCCCAAACCGTACCGCCGACCAGACTCAGACTGGCCGCCTCAAGGTGGCTCAGCGAGGCAGGCTTTCTGGCGATGATGCTTTCGGCTGCGACGTGGTACTCGGCATAACTGCCCTGCCCGTCGAATATCTGCGGGGTGTACCAGACTTCGTCGCCCGGCGCGAAAGCGCTGACGCCCGGCCCGATGGCTTCAACCACGCCCGACACGTCGTGACCGGTAATGGCTGGCAGCGGCACCAGATCGGGATAGTCACCGCGCCGAACCTGATAATCCAGCGGATTGATGGAAGTGGCGTGCACTCGGACCAGCACTTGGCCCGCTTGCGGAACCGGTTTTGGAACGTCGCTGAGTTCGAACGAATCAGGACCGCCGAAGGATTTCAAAATCATCGCTTTCATGGCAAAACCTCGTATCGATAAAGAGGGATATCGAGAATTCTCGATATCCTAAAGTAAAAAAATTTACAGCTCTTTCCCTATGATCTCTGCAAGCGCGCTGATAGCAGCCTCATTGCGTTTGTAGTAGGTCCATTGACCGATGCGTCGCACTTCAACCAGCCCCACCCGCTGCAACGTGGCCAGGTAACTCGACACCGTCGACTGCGACAAGCCGATACCTTCCTGGATGCTGCTGACGCAGACACCCTCGACGAGAACGTCACCCTCATCCTGCGGGGGGAAGTTCTTGACGGGATCCTTCAGGCCTTCAAGGATCTTGAGGCGCGTCGGGTTCGAGAGGGCTTTGAAGATTTCGATCAGTTCCATGCGCCGAGGATATCGAGATTTTTCGATATGTCAATGCGCGATATTAATCTGATCGGCAGTCGGCGACAGGCGGCAACGGGATCCGATTTGCCACCCTGCCGTGCGGCTCAGCCTTGGGGCGCATCCAGCAACACCCACAACCGCACGATTTTCCCCGCTTTGATTTCCGCCACGTCAACACCGCGGACAACAGTTGGCCCAGCGCTCGGGCCCGCATGCCAGCGCAGGTAACCCAAGCCATGGTGCCCAACCGCCGGCCCCTCCGGAACAAAAGCGAAGTCCGCCCCGAACTGATCCAGCAACGCACCGGCCACCTCTGAAATCGCCGCCCGCCCGGTGACGATACCAGTCGGTTCGTACATCGTCGGTGTGTCTGCAAAAAGCTCCTGCACCGCCGCAATGCGCTTCTGTGCATCGCGCTCGTTGAACACGCGCTGCAGGTTGGCCCGCAGCAAGGCGTCGTAGTTTTCCACCTCATTGATATTTCGCGAATCTGAGCCAGACATTTTTGAATCCTCGATTGGTATGTGAAGCCCGGTTGCCCGGGCTCAGCGGTCAACCATGTTTGACCAGGTTCAAGGCTGGCAGCGGTCCGCCCGGAAACTGCGCAAGCATTCCCTGCTGCACACCGCCCAGGTCGATGCCGTAAAAACCCAGTTGAGTAATCAGCTCTGCAACTTTGGTTTTGCTCGCGGCATCTTCACCGGAATAAAACAGCACCCGCTTGCCGCCCTCGGCGGAGGGATCGCTCAGCAGAGCCGCGAGCAAATGGTTGAAGGCCTTGACCACGTGCGCACCGGGCAGCATCTGCGCCACCACTTGCGAAGACGGCTGGCCGCCCAGATCGAACGGTTTGAACAGTGGCGCCTCGATCGGGTTGTTGGCGTCGATCACGATACGTCCATCCCAAGGCCCGAGATCGCGTACCGCGTCGGGGATCTTCGACCAGTTCACCGCCAGAAAAACAATGTCCGCCTGACTGGCTTGCTGAGCCGTCACCGCTTGTGCGAGTGGACCCAATTCGTCGACCAAACCGGCAAGGCTCTGCGGCCCACGGCTGTTGGCCAGACTGACCGGCAGGCCTGCGTTGACGAGCAACCGAGCGATGGCGGTGCCGATGGAGCCTGTACCAATGATGCTGATAGTCATGATGCTCTCCTTACGCTGTGAAGCCGCCGTCGACGATTAATTCTGCACCGGTGACAAACCCGGCGTCCGCACTGGCCAGGTACGCCACCGCACTGGCGACATCCTTGCCCTCTCCGTACCGCCCCATGGCGATGTTCGGGCGTAGGAAGTCCGCAATAGGCCCGTCGGCCGGGTTCATGTCGCTGTCGGTCGGGCCGGGATGGACGGTGTTCACAGTGATGCCGCGCGGCCCCAGATCGCGCACCAGTCCACGACTGAAACCGGTCAGCGCACCTTTGCTCAGGGTGTAGACGGAGGCGGTAGCGAACGCCGCGTATTGCACCATTGAGCTGCCGATGTGAATGATGCGGCCGCCCTGCCCCATGTGTTTGAGCGCTTGCTGAGTGGCGACGAAGACGCCGGTCACGTTCACCGCAAGGATGCGTTGAAAGTCCTCGAAGGCGATGTCCTCCGGGGCGCCAAGCAGGCTGATACCAGCGTTGTTGACCAGAATGTCGATCTTGCCAAAACGCTGTGCAACCTCGGCAATCGCTGCACGTACAGCCTCGGGATTGCCCGCATCGGCCGCCAGCGCCACAGCCAGGCCGCCCGCCGCAACGATTTCCTGCACGACCGCTTCGGCGCGATCTGGCGATGCGTTGTAGGTGATAGCGACGGTGGCGCCATCTGCCGCGAGCCGCTTGGCGATTGCTGCGCCGATGCTGCGTGAGCCTCCGGTCACGATGGCGATTTTGCCGGTCAGTGGAAGCGTAGAAGTGTTCATGGTCGAGCCTCTGGGTGGTTGGAGTTGATGAGGCTATGAGACGCCTTTTGATCTTCCACCAGTAGTCGAAGCCTACTAGAATCACTTTCAATCATTCGTTGAAGGTGCGCAGATGGAAACCTTAGGCAATTTGCTCTCATTCGTGCGCAGCGCCGAGGCGGGAAGCTTCTCTGCCGCCGCGCGGCGCCTGGGCCTGACACCCGCGGCGGTCAGCCGCAATGTCGCGCAGCTGGAGGCAAACCTCGGCGTACGCTTGTTTCAGCGCAGCACGCGCAAACTCACGCTGACCGAAGCGGGAGAGCGCTTTCTGGCCAACGTCGGTTCGGGATTGGAAAGTGTTCAAGCGGCGATTGCCGACGTGGCCGGCAATGCCGGAGAGCCTTCAGGGCTTTTGCGTCTGAGCGCAGCACCCGGTTTCGCCAGGGATTTTCTGTTGCCGCTGATGCCCGAGTTTCTCAAGCAATACCCCGCCGTGACCCCTGAATGGCACGTCGACAATCGCCAGGTCGATCTCATCGCGGACGGGTTTGATGCGGCTATCGGCGGCGGCATCGAACTCGCGCAAGGTGTGGTCGCCAGAGCCATCGCCCCGGCGCATCTGATTCTGGTGGCATCGAAGGAATACCTCTCGGCACACAAGCGCATCCGGCACATCGAAGAGCTGGCGACGCTGGATCATCTGGCCATGCGCTCGGTACAGACCGGCAAGGTGCGTAGCTGGATGCTGCAAGGCCCCGACGGGCAACGGGCACCGCTGGAGTTGGCGCCGCGCCTTTTGGTCAACGACCCGCAAGCGCTGTGTCAGTGCGCGCGCTTGGGATTGGGGGTTGCGCTGTTGGCGGTTCCGGATGTGCTGCCTTATCTGCGGGACGGCACGCTGGAAAGGGTTTTGCCGGGCTGGCATGTCGATGCGGGACAGATCTATTTGTACTTTTCCAGCCAGAAACTGCTGCCAGCCAAAACCCGGGCGTTTGTGGATTTCCTGGTCGGTCAGGCTCGGGAGGATGGTTGGGCCGCTCTCCTCGATGCTCGGGCTTAAAAGCAAGTTATACGACCTCTGAAACTCAACCAGCATCACGCCTACGCGGTCTTTCAAGCCTTTCTAGCTTGCCGCGTCTGCTCGATTACGGTACAAATCGGGCAGTTGTACGACAACATAATTAAAACCTGAGCCACCCCGAGTGGCTATCATTTTTGAGATCTGCCATGTCCCGTCCTGAGTTTGCGCCAACCGTCCCCCCGCCCTTCCCTCGATATCTCGCCGTGATCATTCTGTTGTGCATGGGCTGTGCGTTCGCCGGCAACCACGTCGCGGCACGGGTCGCTTTTGATGATGGCGCGGGCGTGTTGCTGGCGATTCTGATGCGCTCGGGCGGGACCTTGCTGGTGCTGGCCATTCTCGTCCTGTGGCAGCGGCAAAGTCTGCGCCTGCCGACAGGCGCATGGCGTTGGCAACTGTTGTTGGGCCTGCTGATTACTGCGCAGAGCCTGTGTCTGTACTCCGCTGTCGCGCGGGTCCCGGTCGCTTTGGCGCTGCTGGTGGCCAACGTGTTTCCGATCCTGCTCGCCTTGCTGACCTGGGCGCTGGGCGGCCCACGCCCAAGCGCGCGCACCGCGATGTTGATGGGCTTGATTCTCGTCGGGCTGGTGTTCGTACTGGACGTCCCCGGACGTCTGTCAGACAGCGCCAGCGTCGGTCCGGAATGGCTACTGGGCGTTGCACTCGCCTTCTGCGCCGCCAGCGTATTCGCCTGCGCGCTGTGGATCACTGATCACAAGCTGTCGCAAGTGCGCGGCTCGGTGCGCAGCCTGCTGACTATCTTCATCGTGTTCAGCAGCGTCAACCTGGCCGGCCTGACCGGCGCCCTCCCCGGCGGACTCAACCTCCCCGCCACTTCAACCGGCTGGCTGGCCCTTGCCACGCTTGTCGTGCTCTATGGGACCGGCTTCATTGTGTTGTTCATTTCCGTGCCCCGACTGGACATGCCACGCAACGCCCCGGTGATGAATATCGAACCACTGGCGACATTGTTGATGGGCTGGATTGTGCTGGATCAAATGCTCAGCAGAGGGCAGATCGTGGGGGGAGTGATTGTGGTGAGCGGGATTGTTTTGCTGACGTATCGGAAGGCTGCGGTGAAGGTTGGGGTGAAGGCTGAGGTTTGAGGGGGTGTGGTGGCGGGACTCCTGGTTGGCGAGTCCTGCTTATCGCCCCCGGCTCGATACCGAATCAGCAGAATTGCAGGCTCTCGAGGTCTACCTGGGCATAGCTTCCTATTTCACCCCTGTAGAGATAAATCGCAGTTACCTCCAGCTCCGTTCGTAAGAATTTCGCCAGCGTTCTGAGTCTGGTGCTTGTGGTCATGGCAGGGCGTACATAGATTGCCAGCGTACGAAATTCGCTTGAGCAGATCTGCGCCAATAACCGGTTTCCCCGTACCTCCCAACCGCGCGCGGATTCTTTGTCGTCATTTGGTTCAGCGCCGCTGGCGCTCCCTCCCCCGGCTCGCAGAAACGTTCGACCTTGTTCGTAGCGGTAGTTTTTCGGCGGGTTTGGAACGTAACCACTCAATCCTTGATTCCTTGTTCTGATCCTTGAAGAACGGCCCGAAGGGTGACAGTCGAGCCCGGGTGGTGCAAGCCGTGGCCGTGTGCCAGCCATCGTGCGCCCGGGGATTGCGACGAGGTTTTGCGCTCGTCGCATTGCGGGTCATTTGGCTATTTCGACTTTATCCAACGCCTGATTTACCGCGATTTCGCCGAGCATGACGACCTGGGCAATGCCCAGCAGCGTCTTGCGGCGCGGGTTGTCGAGCAGCGCGGCGAAGTCGTAGAGCATGGTGGTGGCCGAGCCGAGGGATTCGCTGGCGTTGGCCAGCAGGGATTCGGTGTCGTATTTCGGATTGGCGAGGAACATCTGTTCCGGAGTGTTGGTGCTGGCCAGGATTTCGGCGGGGCCGAGGTAGTGATCGAGGGCGCGTTCGGCGGCTTCGTGAAGCTTTTTCGAGCCGCAGGATTCGTAGGGCGATGCGGGGTCGGTGGTTGGGGGATTGGGTGTGACTTTGAACATGGTGAAACTCCTGATTATTCGTCTGGAGCTACCAACATCACTTGCAGATGATGGGTGGCAGCTGTGTGCGGGTCTGCAAGACCGGGAAATCAGGAACCCGGCAGACCCGAAGGTCTCCCGCACAAAGCCGCCATTGAGCGGACACGAACGAGTGTCCTTGGCAGGGCTATGCGACTGATTTCCGACGGGCTTGCAGACCCGATCACTGATGAGCAGTGACAGGAATCAAGTTACGGAGGGAACGGCAGACGCACAAGCCGGCGGATTCTGGCGTAGTCGTAGGGAATGGCGCAAGGCGTTGTAGCCGTTTGCTTAAGGCTGGAGTAACTGTTTAAACGGGCTGAGGGTTTTCTGTTTATGTGGCGGTGAATGGGCGGACGTCATCGCGAGGAGGCTCGCTCCTTGGTATTGGGACGTTGATTAACCAACACGAGCCTCACACCATCCGCCGCGAATCCCGCCGCACCGCCTGCGGCGGCACGCCAAAGCCGCGCATGAACACCTCGCGCATGTGCCGACGGTCACGAAACCCGGTTTCCCTGGCGACTACATCCAGACTGTGACTGCTCTGCTCGATCAGCAAACGCGCCGCTTCCAGGCGCAGGCTCTCTATCGCCTTGGCTGGTGACTGGCCGGTTTCGGCGGTGAAAACGCGGGTGAATTGCCGCGGACTCAAGTGCACCACTTCGGCCAGTTCTTCGACGCTCAGCGGGCGATTGAGGTGCTTGCGCGCGTAATCCAGCGCACTCTGAATGCGGTCGGATTTGGGCGACAGCGACAGCAATTCCGAATGTTGCGACTGCCCTCCGGACCTACGCTGATGCATCACCAGTCGATGGGCGACCGAGCGGGCGATTTCGCTGCCCAGATCCTTCTCGACCATACCCAGCGCCATGTCGACACCAGCGGTCATGCCCGCCGATGTCCACACCGGGCCGTCGATGATGAAGATGCGGTCGTCCTCGACATTCACCGACGGATGCATCCTGCGCAGCGCCGGGGCGAACGCCCAGTGCGTGGTCACGCGGCGGTTATCCAGCACTCCGGCCTGCGCCAGTACGAACGAGCCGGTGCAGATGCCGGCCACGCGGCGTGCGCCGTCGGCGAGCCCGCGCACGCTTTGCAGCACGTCAGCATCGGGCGGCGTCAGCGGAGTCAGCGTGCCAGCCACCAGCCAACTGTCGGCCAGCCCCGCCTGCGTCAGTGGCAACGTATCGACGTGCAAGCCCAGCGAGGAGCTGACGATGCCGCCGGCCTGGGAAAAGTTCTGCACCTTGTACACGGCTTTGCCGGTGACGATGTTGGCGAACTCGAACACCGACTGGGTCGCCAGCGCCATGACCTGAAAACCTTCCGTGAGCAGATAGCCGACTCGATGCATGGTCGCGCTCCGTTGTTGAATGTCCTGAAACACTACCACATACGTCATTCAGGTCGGAGCAGGTTTTCTCCATCATGGCTTGCATACCAATCAATCCACTCGCGGGACGCAGCTCATGAAACTTGAAGCCAACACGATCTTCATCACCGGCGGCACTTCCGGCATCGGCCGCGCACTGGCCGAGGCCCTGCATCAGCGCGGCAACAAGGTCATCATCGCTGGTCGTCGCCAGACCCTGCTGGCAGAGATTGCCCAAGCGAATCCGGGCATCGACACCGTGCAGCTGGACATCAACGATGCGCAGCAGATCAAGGACGTCGCCGCCGAAGTCATCCGCCGCCATCCGTCGTTGAACGTAATCATCAACAACGCCGGGATCATGCCCTTCGACAACGCGGGTTCCGGCGACTTCAACGATGAACAGGCCGTCGGTCTGTTGCAGACCAACCTGCTCGGCCCAGTGCGCGTCAGCGCGGCGTTCGTCGAACACCTCAAGCGCCAGCCCGAGGCCTACATCATCAACAACAGCTCGGTGCTGGCCTACCTGCCGCTGGCGACCACGGCGCTATATTCGGCGACCAAAGCGGCGATCCATTCCTACTCGCTGTCGCAGCGTTTCATGCTGCGCGACACCAGCGTCAAGGTCCTGGAAATCGCGCCGCCTTGGGTTGATACCGACCTGATTCACAAGAGCGGCGACGAGCGCGCCATGCCGCTGGGCGAGTTTATCGAGGAAACCCTGATCAAGCTGGAAACCGCCACTACCGAAGTGCTGGTTGACCGAGTCTTGCCGCTGCGAGCCAACCAGGGCGCGAACGAGCATGGGTTGATCGAGCAGTTCAACCTGTCGCTGCTGGAAAATCCTATTCCGGTGGCCTGAACTCACCGACAGAAACACCCGGGCTCAATGCCCGGGTAGCCTGGCTGTTGATCATGTTCATTCACAACGCGGCAAGCCAAACACCACCCGCGCCCCGCTCGGCTCATTGCGCTCGGCCCACAATTTGCCGCCGTGTCCTTCAATGATCGTGCGGCAAATCGACAGGCCCATGCCCAGCCCGGTGGATTTGGTCGTGTAGAACGCCGTGAACACTTGCTCCGCCCGCTCGCAGGCAAAGCCCGGCCCTGAATCGCTGACACTGATGTGCACGTTATCACCCAGCGCCTCACTGCGAATCAGCAGACGTCGCTGCCCCTCTGCCATGATCGTCATGGCTTCGAGGCTGTTGATGATCAGGTTAAGCAGCACCTGTTGCAGTTCGACCCGGTCCGCCACTACGAAAGGCAAATCTGCCGCCAGCTCAACGCTGACTTCGGCGCCGTGCTTGAGCGCTTCGCCACGGCTGAAACCGACCATTTCTTCAATCAGCAGATTGAGGCTGACAGGCTGACGCTGCGGTGGCGTTTTGTGAATCAGCGCGCGGATGCGCCCGAGTACGTCGGCGGCGCGGTTGCCGTCGAGAATGATATGCCGCAGGCCCTGCTCGACTTCGTTGATATTTGGTGGCTTTGCACCGAGCCAGCGCAACGCGGCATTGGCATGGGTCACCGTGGCGGCGATCGGCTGATTGACTTCGTGGGCAATCGATGCGGCCAACTGGCCCATGGTTGCCACACGATTGGCGTGGGCCAGTTCCGTTTGCACCTGACGATAACGACGCTCGCCTTCGCGCACTTGCTCTTCAGCCAGCTTGCGTTCGCTGATATCCAGCACAAAGGCCAGGCCCTGTTGCTGACTCGCTTCGAAGGCGGCCAGACCGACAATCACCGGCAGCCGACTGCCGTCCTTGCGGATGTACTCCTTTTCGAATGGCTGGGCCCGGCCGGTGTGGATCGCCGTTGCCAGTGCAATATCGCTGTTAGCGCGCATCGCCGGCGGGGTCATGTCACGCCAATGGACATTGCCCGAAAGCAACTCATCACGGGTGTAACCGACCATGCGCAGGAACGCGTCGTTGGCCTCGATGATTTCCCCTTCCACGCCCCAGACGATGATGCCGATGATGTTGGCGTCGACCAGCCGACGGATCTTCGCTTCTCGCTCGGCGAGGTCGCGGTACAGGCGCGCGTTGTCCAGCGAGATCGCTGCCTGCGACGCCACCAGGCGCAACACGGCGAGACGCGTCGGGCTGAACACCCCGGCGGACAGGTTGTTTTCCAGATACAGCGCCCCGGCGACCCGCGCCTGATTCATCAATGCCAGGCAAAGGATCGAGCGCGCGCCTCGTTGCTGAACGTATGGATCAGCGGCGAACAGCGGATCGGCAACCGCGTCGTCCAGGCACAGGTTTTCGCCGGTGCGCAGCGTCTGGTAGAGCACCGACTCTGCCAGCGCCACCGTGTGCAGCGGCGCGTTGCACAACTGCGTGGCACCGTCGCCGATACGGGTTCGCGCAGCGACATAGGGAACGTCGGCGTTCAACAAAATAAGCAGGCCATGCTCGGCCCCGGCCTGTTCGATCGCGGTGCGCATCACCGTTTCGATCAAACGGTCCAGGACGATCTCGCCGGAGACTGCTTGAGAGACCTTGAGCACCGTTGCCAAGTCGAGATGTTCAACTGGCGTAATGAGCGTGGTGACCGGATTCGGTTGCGCCTCTTCGGCACGCAGAAAACGATGACGTCGCTCCAGCTCCCGCACCTTGCCAGCAGCCCCCCAACGCAGATAGGCATAACGTGCGTCGCGCAGGTAGACGCGGGATATCCTGGCCAGACCGCGAGCGCTGTAGAACCGTGCGGCCAGTTCGTTGGCCAGCGCTTGGATATGGAGCAAACCATTGTCCTGAGCCAATTGAATGGCTTGCTCGTACTGCAATTCGGCTTCGAGCAACTGCCCGGTGACGCGCGCCATTTCCGCGCCGACCAGCGCCACCTGACTGGCGAAGGTCTCTGCACACAAGCGCGCCCACGTCTGCAACTGTTCATGATGTTGACCCAGACGCTGCAAAGCACCGGCGTCAGTTTCGCCGTGGGCCGCCAAGGTCAAAGCCGCGTAGAAATGGTATTCGGCCTCCTCGAAAAACGCCGAAACCACCCACAAAAGTCCCTGCGCCTGGGCCGCGCACTCAGCGGCCGCCGCGTAATCCCCGGCCAGATAGCGCGCCTGCAACTTGCGTACCCAGTACTTGCCGCGCGCCAGCGCCAGATCCGCCGAACCGGCCAGATGCGCTTCGACAGCTGTTTCATCGAACCCCTCATCGTCGAAACAGCCGAACGTCGGCGTCTGCCCGCGCAGCATGCGGATCAGCGTCAACTGGCAGCGCATGAAATCCGCCACCAGACCGAAACCGACCTTTTGTGCATAGACCAGCCCTGATTCCGCTTGCGCCTGCACCTCGGCCAGCGGCTCGCCGATAAACAACAGATCGGAAATCAGGCTGTTTCCAGCGAACGCTGCATACGGCAGATCGCCGCTGCGATGGGCCGCGTTGAGCGCACGGCGCAACAGTTCGCGGCACTCGCGCACTGGCCGCATCCAGCGCACCACGAAGATCGAGAAGCACAACCAAGTGCTCGCTTCATAACGCGTGAGCCCGCGCCGATCAACCAGATCGCAGCCCAGACGGCCAAATCGATAACCAGCGGCATAGTCGCCAAAACGCGGCCCCGACACGCGCCCGAAGTTGGCATAGAGCAGGCAGGAGGCGTCGCAGTTGCCATATTGCAGGCTCAGGCTGATCGCTTTGCAAATGGTCAGGCTGGCGAGGTTCAGATCCGACTGCACCGCCGGCGCGAAGAGTTTGCCCAGCGCATCGAGGGTGGCCCGCGCGGCAGGATCCTCCATCAGCGGCAAGTCGATCATCTGCTCGATACTGCGCCCGCGCAGCCTGGTCCAGACCTGCTGATATTCGTCGCGCACCTGAATATCGTCCGGACGCGCTGGCCAATCGATGCCGACCTGACGCAGAAAGGCCAGACACACCGTCACCGCCCGGTCACTGCGATCGAGCAGTAAGTAGACATCCATCTGCATGCACGCCACCGCCGCGCGCTCGACGGTGGTCACGGCGCGCTCGGCCAATGTCGCCAGGCGCGAGTCGGCAAGCTGCAGTTGGCCGGTGAGAAATTCGCACTCGGCACGGTTCAGCTCCAGAGCGAAACCCAGTTCATGCCGACTGTCATAACCCTGCTCGCCCAACAGTTCTGCGCCGGCGCCCAGATAGGTCAGTGCTGAGGTATAAGCGGTCGAGGCCTTCGCTCGCTGGCCGGCGAGCAGGTTGAACTCGGCCAGCTGCTCGCGCTCGGCACGCAGGCTGATCAGATGCGCACCGCGATTGAGCTGGCCGACAATCTCGAAGATCGCCTCCTCGCGCCGCTCACCCTGGGTTTGCAGTGCCAGCAGCCGGCCGATGCGCAGGTGCATTTGCGCCCGTTCGGTTTCCGCGATCAGCGAATACGCCGCCTCATGGATGCGATCATGCACAAACCTGTAGGCACCGTCCTGACGCTCGACCAACTCCAGCCGCACCGCCGGCGACAATGCGGAGTGAACGTGAGGCACCGGCACATCAAGGACTGTGGCCAGCGTGTCGAGACGCGCGACGTTGCCCAGGCAGGCCAGTTGTTGCAGCGCCTGGCGGGTTTCCTGGGGCAGCCGCGCCAGTTTGCCGACCATCAAATCGACGACATTGTCGGTGTAGCCCTTACCGTTGATCAGGTGCACATCCCACCGCCAGCGCTGGCGCGCAGGCTCGTATGTCAGCAGCTTCTCCTCGGCCAGGGCGTGCAGAAACTGGATGACGAAGAACGGATTGCCAGCGGTCTTGTCCAGTACCAGCCGCGCCAGCGCGACAATGCTCGCCGGCGGGCAGCGCAGTGACTCGCTGATCAGTTGTTCGATGTGCGCGCCAGCCAGTGGCGCCAGACGAATTTCGTCAATGTGTACGTCGGCGTGATGCAGGGTCTTGAGTGTGCGGCTGAGTGGGTGATCGCCATCTACCTCGTTGTCGCGATAAGCACCGACCAGCAGCAGATGAGGGGTCTCTGCGCGACTGAGCATATCTTCGAGCAGATCAAGGGTGGCCGCGTCGAGCCATTGCAGGTCGTCAAGGAACAGCGCCAACGGATGCTCGGCCTGAGCGAACACGCCGATAAAACGCTGCAAGACCTGAAGGAACCGCTGCTGCGCCTGTTGCGGCTCCAACTCAGGCACGGGCGGCGGCTCGCCGATGATCAGCTTGAGTTCGGGGATCAGATCGGTGATCAACCGCGCATTCGCTTCCAGTGCCCGCAACAGTGCTTCGCGCCAGCCCGCCAGTACGTCGGTGCGCTTACCCAATAGCGTCCGCACCAGCCCCTGAAAGGCCTGAACCAGGGTCTTATAAGGCACGTCGCGCTGGTACTGGTCGAACTTGCCGGCGGCGAACAAGCCACGCGACGGCACCAGCACCTTGTGCAGTTCACTGACCACCGACGATTTGCCGATGCCGGAATAGCCGGATACCAGCACCAGTGTCGGCGCGCCTGTCTGCACCACATTGGCGAAGGCATCGATCAACGTTTGCACTTCGTGTTCGCGGCCGTAGAGTTTTTCCGGAATCAGCAAGCGCTCCCAGGCGCCCTGCTCGTTCAACGTGAACGTCTCGATCTGCCGCATACGGCGCCAGTCATCGAGGCAACGGCGCAAGTCATGCTCGACACCGGCTGCGCTCTGATAGCGTTCCTCGGCCGTTTTCGCCAGCAGTTTCATGACCAGTCGCGAGAACATCGGCGGCACCGTCGCCACCCGTTCACACACGGGCATTGGCAGCCGCGCGATATGGCAATGCACCCACTCCGTCGGGTCATTTGCACTGAACGGCAGCGAGCCGGTGAGCATCTGGTAAAGCGTCACGCCAAAGGCATACAGATCACTACGCGAATCGATCGAACGATTCATCCGCCCGGTTTGTTCCGGCGCCATGTAGGCCAGCGTCCCGGCGATAGATTCCGGTGGCGTGGGCGCTTGCCGCTCCCGTGGCAAGCGCGTGGCCAGGCCGAAGCCGGTCAGCCGCGCCTGCCCATCATGACAATGGACAAAAACATGCTGCGGTTTCAGGTCTTTGTGCACCAGACCACGCTGATGCATATGGCCCAGTGCCTTGGCGATGTTCGTGGCCAATTCCAGACAGGTTTCGATATCCAGCGGGGCGACCAGCAACCGCGACAACGGCTCGCCGCCCGGATCGTCGAACAGCAGACGAACTCGGGTGCCCGTACGCTCGAAAGCTGTCGGCTGCAACGCCCAGGCAGGATTGAGGTCGTCCCTGAGGCTGTATTCATGCGCCAGACGCTCCAGGGTGCTCGGCAATGGCTGGCCCATCGCCGGACGCACCGCCAGTAGGCTGCCATCATTCGAACCGCGCTCACGGGACAGCACCCGCTCGCCGTCGTCCCACAAAATCTGTTTTCTGCTGGCCATCTGCGTCAACACTGCTCAGGTTTTTTGCCGCACGGTGAGTTGCACGTCGCCAGCGCTCAGGGGTTGCGCTGGACAGGCTCGATGCCCAGCGCTTCTGCGATACGCACCAGATCGGCCACTGAACGTGCGGCCATTTTGCGCATGACCTGGCCACGGTGGACCTTGACCGTGACCTCGCTGAGGTTGAGCTGTCCGGCAATCTGTTTGTTCATCAGCCCGGCAATGACGAAGCCGAGCACTTCGCGCTCACGTGCGGTCAGGGTTTGGTAAGCCCGACACAAAACGGCGCCGGAGTGTTCGGCTGCCAGCCGCGCACGGTCGCGAGCCAACGCACTGGCCACGGCGTCGAGCATGTCCTGATCACGGAACGGCTTGGCCAGAAAATCCACCGCGCCGGCCTTCATCGCCTTGACGCTCATGGCGATGTCGCCGTGGCCGGTCATGAACACCACGGGGATGCGCAAGCCGTTTTTTTCCATCTGTTCCTGAAACGTCAGGCCACTTTCGCCGCGCAGGCGCACGTCGAGCACCAGGCAACCGGGTACCTCACGTTGCGCTTGCGCGAGAAAATCTCCGGCGCTGTCGAAGGTTTGCACCTGGAGGCCGATCGAGCGCAGCAAGCTGTCGAGCGCCTGGCGCATCGAGGCATCGTCATCGACCACGTACACCACTGGCTCGCCGAGCACGCCGGGACTTTGCGCAGGGCTGGAATGCGACCACAAGGTCATTGTGTCTCCTCGGCGAGATCGCAGCACGCGTTGGGCTGGTCAATAAATCTAGTTCAGGATGGCCACCGCATCCAGACACCTGCCGGACGGTCAGCAATCAGGCTAACAGTCAGCGCCATTGCCGGCCGGCCAGAAACCCCTGAAAATCGGCCAGGCTGAGGCAGTCCGCCGCCAGCGCTGCAAACAGGCAGGCCCGCGATGTCCACTCATCCCGCTTTTACAACGGCTCCGCGCGACGTGGTGTTCATCGCCTACCCACGCCTGAGCCTGCTCGATCTCAGCGGTGCGCAAACCGTGTTCTGGGCCGCGAGCAAAGCCATGGCCGAGCGCGGGCAGTCTGGATATCAACTGCACACCGCCAGCCTCAACGGTGGCTTGATCCAGACCGTCGAAGGGCTGTCCATCGACACCCAAGCGTTAACCACGCTCGACACCGCCGCGCTGGACACGCTGGTCGTGCCCGGCGCCCCTGACATCTGCCAGACCCTTGAGAAGCACCGCGAACTGAGCGACTGGCTGCAGGACCATGCTCACCTCGCCCGCCGCGTGGTCTCGGTGTGCAGTGGTGCGTTTCTGCTGGCTCAGGCCGGATTGCTCGACGCCCGCCGCGCTGCCACTCACTGGGCGATGTGCGACGCTTTGCGCGATCGCTTTCCAGCGGTCGAGGTAGATGCCGACGCGATCTTCATTCAGCAAGGCAAGGTCTGGACCTCGGCCGGAGTCACCGCCGGGATCGATCTGGCGCTGGCGCTGGTCGAGGCCGATTGCGGCCGTGAAGTGACGTTGCAAGTCGCGCGGGAATTGGTGGTGTACATCAAACGCCCCGGCGGCCAGGCGCAATACAGCACGCTGCTGCAATCGCAGGCGCAGGACGCTGCAATGTTCGATGATCTGCACCTTTGGCTCATGGAGCGCCTCGGCGATCCGAATCTGACGGTGGAGCGCCTCGCCGAGCAAGCCGCAATGAGCCTGCGCAACTTCACGCGGGTCTATAAAGCGCGCACCGGGCGCACACCGTCGAAAGCGCTCGAGCTGTTCCGACTCGAAGCGGCCAAACGCCTACTGGAAAACTCCCCGCACAAAATCGAACGAATCGCCCGCATCTGCGGCTTCAACGATGAAGAACGCCTGCGCGCCTGCTTCCAGCGCCACCTGTCGATCTCCCCGCGCGACTACCGCAGTCGCTTCAGCCGCGATGGCTGAACCGCTATACCTACGTATAGTTTTGCCCGCTGGCCATCAGCGTATGGTGCAAGAACGACAGGAGTCACCAGCTCGGCCGCCCGGCCCGGGAGCGTTATGCACAAGACGCATGTCATTGCGGTAGTGGACGACGACGAGGCAATGCGCACATCGCTGAGCAGCCTGCTGCGGGCGTCGGGGTATCAGGTGTTCTGCTATGCGGCGCCGGCGGACTACCTTGACTCGGACGGGCCGGTGCAGACTGATTGTTTGATCTCCGATATTCAGATGCCGGGCATGGGTGGTTTGCAGATGCTGGATGCACTGCGGGCGCAAGGCTGGCGGATGCCGGTGATTTTTGTGTCGGCGCATGCGGGCAAAATGCCCAACAGCGTACCCGGGGTCATCGCGTGTCTGGCCAAGCCATTTCAGGCTGAACGTTTGCTCGCCTGCCTGGAAAAAGCGCTGGGTTGATCCTTTTTCCCCATACCTTCGTATACCCCCCTTCCACCCATGCGTACCCCACGCACACCGATGGACAACTGCGCTCGCAGCCTCCCCGCCCTAGCATGGCTCTACACAGCGGGCGATTGAGCGCCAGGCAGTACGGCAAGCAGTTACGGCGGCCAGTGATCGTCACGCCAGAGTCCGCATCAGACTCGGGTGTCATCCATCCATCAGCGTCAGGGAGCACATTATGAAACAGCAATTATTGGTGATCGGTGCAGGGTTCGGCGGGCTGTGGAGTGCGCTGAGCGCTGCGCGTTTGCTGGATATGCATGCCCGTCAGGATGTCGAGATCACGCTGCTCGCCCCGCAAGCCGAATTGCGTATTCGCCCGCGCTTCTACGAGCCGGACGTGCACAGCATGTACGCGCCGCTCGACGCGCTGTTCGATGCGGTGGGTGTGCGCTTCGTCAAAGGCACCGCTGAAAGCATCGACGCCCGGGCGCGCCGAGTCGGCTACCGCGACGAGGCCGGGCGTCCGGGTGAACTGGCCTACGATCGGCTGGTTCTCGCCAGCGGCAGCCAGCTCGCTCGGCCTCCGGTGCCTGGCCTCAAGGAGCATGCGTTCGATGTCGATCAGATCGAATCCTCGGCGCGTCTGGAACGTCATCTCATCGCCCTCGGCAACCAACCGCCCAGCGTTGCGCGCAACACCGTGGTGGTCGCGGGTGGCGGTTTCACCGGGATTGAAACTGCGACGGGAATGCCGGCGCGCCTGCGTGCGATCCTCGGTGAGGATCAAGACCTGCGCGTGATCATTGTCGATCGCAGCAAGGACATCGCCGCGACCATGGGTGATGGCATTCGCCCGTCGATCATCGAGGCGTCCAATGACCTGGGTATCGAATGGATCGTCGATGCCAGCGTTGCCGCTGTGGATGCCAATGGCGTCACCCTCGCCGATGGCCGCCACATCGAAAGCCAGACCGTGATCTGGACCGTAGGTTTCCGCGCCAGCCCGCTCACCGAACAACTCGACGCCGAACGCGATGGCCAGGGCCGCCTGCACGTCGATGGCAACCTCAAGGTGCACGGCATCGATCACGTCTTTGCCGCTGGTGATGTCGCTCGCGCCGCCACAGACGACTTCGGCAACTATGCTGCGATGTCTTGCCAGCACGCGATCAGCCTGGGTCGCTACGCCGGCAACAACGCCGCCGCCGATCTACTCGGCGTCGCTCCGACAATGTATCGCCAGCCCAAGTACGTGACTTGCCTGGATCTGGGCGCCTGGGGCGCGGTATACACCGAAGGCTGGGATCGTCAGCTGAAGCTGGTGAAGGCCGAAGCCAAAGAGCTGAAGACGCAGATCAACACGGTGTGGATCTACCCGCCCGCCGCAGATCGTCGCGCTGCCCTCGCGGCCGCCGATCCGCTGATCCCTGTAGCCTGATTTCACCTCCGCTTTAGCCCTGAAAACAAGGAGAACACCATGACCCTGCATCTGGATTCCTTCACCGCCAACCGCGCGGTGGCCCTGCAAACGCAAAGCGAAGAACTGGTGCCGTCGCGCTACGCCCTGCGCCTGGGCGACATTGACGTGATGGTGATCAGCGACGGCGTGTTGCCGTTGCCGACCCAGACCATGTCAACCAATGCCGACCCCGCCGACCGTGCCGCCTGGTTCAAGGAAATGTATCTGGGCCCTGACGCCTTCGACTGGGCGCTCAACGTGCTGGTGGTGCGTAGCGGCGAACAAGTCATCCTCGTCGACGCCGGCCTCGGTGGCCAATTCCCCGGTTTCCCGCGTGCCGGGCAGTTCCCCAAGCGCCTGGCCGCTGCCGGGGTGGATCTCGCCGACATCACTGATATCGTCATCACGCACATGCACATGGACCATATCGGCGGCCTGCTGGTCGACTCGGTGAAGAGCCGTCTGCGTCACGACGTGCGCATCCACGTCACCGCGGCCGAAGTGAATTTCTGGTCCACGCCAGACTTCACCAGCACCGACATGCCCGCACCAGTACCAGACGTCCTGCGCAGCACCGCCAACGCGTTCATCGACCACTATGAAAGCAAGTTGCACATCTTCGAAGACGAATGTCAGGTTGCACCTGGCGTAGTTGCAAAACTCACCGGTGGTCATACGCCAGGGCACTGCGTGGTCTACGTCAACTCCGGTGGCGAGCGCCTGACCTTTGCCGGTGACGCATTGTTCCCGGTGGCGTTCGATCACCCCGACTGGCACAACGGTTTCGAACACGATCCGGCCAAATCGGTGGAAGTGCGCGTGCGCATGCTCAAGGAAGCCGCCGCCAGCGGCGAGCTGTTCGTCGCCACGCATCTGGCCTTCCCTTCGGTGGGTAGGGTCGCGATCAATGGTGCTGCTTTCCGTTGGATACCTGCGATTTGGGATTACTGATTGCGCGCCTGAAATCTTCGCCCGGCTTCTGCCGGGCGAAACCTTTTTCACCGCCATTGCTACGCAGAGCCGTGCGGGCGGTGACCATCCTTCGGTTGCTGTGTACCCTTTCTGCATCAAACAAATCTGTGCAGAGGACAGAGCGTTGGCATGTCTGGATTGGGTGCAATGGCCGGCGATGCTGGTCACCGTTCTGGCCGCGTGGCTGATCGGTTCGCAACGACCGCAACGGCGCATGAGCGGCTTCGTTTGTTTCAGTCTGAGCAATTTGCTGTGGGTGATCTGGGGCGTCCATGCCGGGGCTTACGCGCTGATCGTTCTGCAGCTTTGCCTGTTCCTGATGAACCTGCGCGGCTTCATGAAGAACCGCGTTTTAGAGCGCTGAGTGACGCTGATCATCCGGCCAGAAAATCCTTTGAATTTTTCTTGTCGGACAAAATCATTTACGTATGAGCGTAAGGAGGAACTCATGCGTAGCACCGATATTTTCGTCATCGAATACAAACATCACGACCAGCCAAAATCATTCGTCATCCGCGCCAAGAGTATGCGCAACGCCGACGCTTGGCATTGGGCGAGCTGTGACGCCGGTATTGCGCCGATTCCGAAACCGGGTAAACCACCGTTGAAAGTGGTTTCCAAACCCCAGGCCGAGCGTTATGGGATCACCGACGTGAAATGGCGCGAGACGGCAGCGCTGGACTGGACGGAGGCTTAGGCAAGTCGGGTCGCCTGGCTGAGCTTGCACGTCAGCCAGGCGCCCCAGAACAGACTGCTGAAAAACCGTGTTGCATCGCCGAATCCGGCACCATGTAACAAAGCCTGCACCGCCGCCTCGGAGTGCGGCGGATCAGCGCCCTGCAAAATCTTACCGAGTTTCGCCTGCACCTCGTCAGCGGTTGCGCCCTGCTGTCGCCAGCGCTGGCTCCAGGCTTGCAGCAGCAACGGCTGACTGGCGTAAGCGTAATGATTGCCGGCCACGATCAATGGCGCGCCGGGTTTGAGGCGGGCCTGAATGGAGCGCAGTATTTGTTGCTTGGCCTCATCACCGCCCAGGTGATGGAGTACACCGATCAGGGTGGCGGCGTCGAAAGATGCGTCGGCCGGCAAGTCTTCGACATGACCGAGATGTATCTGGACCCTGTGCAATAGATCATTGGCGCGCAGATGTTCGGTCGCAGCATCGAGCATTGGCCCTGAAGGATCGACCGCAGTGAAGTGCCAATCCGGCTCCAGCGCGGCCATGGCGATGATTTCCTGCGCGGTGCCCCCCGCGCCCACCACCAGCACGTTTGCCGGACGCGACTGCCCAAGGCTGGCGGCGAGCATGCAGGCCGACAGGTCGTGACAGGCATCGTAGCCAGCCAGGGCAATGCGGCATTGCCGGGCATATTCATTGGCGCGGGAGGTGTCGAATTTGCCGGCGGCGTCAGTGGCGGGTTGGGTCATGGCGATTCTCCTTGTCTTTGCGACACGCTACGCGGTGAGCGTGGAGAAGAAAAATCCAATGATTTCATGGGGGGCATTCCGCTGGGGAATGTGTGGATGTCATCCCGGCGAAGTAAAAGTGACGCAGAGCGTCAGGGGATGCGTCCCCACGCAGGAGCGTGGGAACGATCCATAACAACTAAGACCAGAACCCTTTATGCGGCTCAGCTGCCTCTGCCTCCAGCATTGGCCCGAAAACGCTCACCGTGCGCTGCCCTCTGGCAAACACTTCGCGACACGGCAACGAGAACGTCGGGTTCTCCGGATGATCGCCGGTCAGCCCGAGCAAAGCATGTTCCGACAACGCATACACCACTCGCCCGACTCCGGTCCAATACACCGCGCCCGCGCACATGCAGCAAGGTTCGGCGCTGGTGTACAGCGTGCACGCCTCCAGCTCCGTGGGTGACAACCGCTTCGCCGCCGCAGCGACCGCGACCAGTTCGGCATGCTGGGTGGGATCACCTTCCGGCGGCATCGAATTGTTGCCCGCTTCGGCAATGACCTTGCCGTCGCGGTCCGCCACCAGCGCCGCAAACGGGTGCCGGCCACGTTGTTTCGACGCCTGTGACAGGGCGATGGTCTGGCGCAGCAATGCCAGGTCCAGATCGCTGACGCCGGCCGGGACAAGCTGAGTGAATTGATTCATGGGTAACTCCTGGGCAGTGGGAAAAGACTAAGGTCAGTCAGCCAGTTCGGCCGCGGATGCGCCGACGGCTTCGGTCGATGGTTTTTGTTTGTTGAGCAGTACATTGAGCAGAATGGCGGTGATCGCACCGAGAAAAATGCCGCTGTCGAGCACCAGTTTCAGCGTCGGGCCGACATGTTCGAACAGGGCAGGAAACGACATTGGCAGGACGCCGACGCTGACCGACACCGCAACGATGATGGCGTTGCGTGTGCCCTCGAACTGCACCCGTGACAATTCCTGAATGCCCGCCACCGTGGTCATGCCGAACATGACGATCGCGCAGCCGCCCAGCACCGGCGTCGGCACCGCTGCAATCAGCGCGCCGAGCTTGGGGAACAAGCCCATCAACACCATGATTGCGCCAGCGGCCGCGACGACGAAGCGGCTCTTGATGCTCGAAAGCGCAATCAGGCCGGTGTTTTGCGTGAAGGCGTTGTAGGGAAAACTGTTGAACAGACCACCGAGCATGGTCGACAAGCCGTCGGCGCGGAACGCGTTGCCGAGGGTCTGCTGCGTAGTCGGTTTGCCGACCAGTTTGCCGATGGCCAGGCAGTTGCCAGTGGTCTCGGCCATGATCACCAGCATCGCCAGGGTCATGATCAGAATCGGTACCAGAGAAAATTCGGGCGGACCGAACGCCATTGGCGCGCTCAACTCGAACCACGCCGCCTCGCTGACCTGATTGAAGTGCGTCATGCCGCAGGCGGCAGCGATCAGGCTGCCGACAAACAAGCCGATGAGCACGCTGAGGTTGCCGATGAAACCGCTGAATTTCGCATAAATCATCAGCGTCACACTGACCGTGGCCAGGCCCAGCAGCAGATTGGCCGGGCGACCGAAGTCAGGCGAATCGGGATTGCCGCCACCCAGCCAGATTGCCGCCGCCGGCATCAGTGAAATACCGATGATGGTGATCAGGCTGCCAATCACCACGGGTGGAAAGAATCGCAGCAAGCGGCTGAACACCGGCGCCAGTGCGATGGTCAGGAAGCCGGCGGCGATCACCGCCCCAAAGATCTGGCTGAGGCCGAACTCCTTGCCGATCATGATCATCGGCGCCAGCGCAATGAACGAGCAGCCCTGAATCAACGGTAACCGCGCGCCGAACTTCCAGAAGCCGAGGGTCTGAATCAACGTCGCCACACCGGACGTCAGCAGGTTGGCGTTGATCAGTAAAACCACCTGAGCCGACGTCAGCCCCATCGCACTGCCGAGAATCAGCGGCACCGCCACCGCTCCCGCATACATCACCAGAACATGCTGCAGACCGAAGGTGACCAGCTGCCGCAGGGGCAACACCTCATCGACCGGGTGAACGCGTTGTGTAGTCATGGCACAAGCTCCTGAAGGGGCAGCGTTGGTTGTAATCGCGGGCGCTCAGGGACAGATGCACAGAAAGAATCGGCCCCGGCGTTCGAAGACGCGGGGTCATCCTTGAATGTTTTTGACGATGAAACAAATTGGCAACCATCGCTTTTTTCGATGGCAAAGACGCGGCACAATCGCCGTCTCGCTCAACCTCGGAGTACACCGCGTGCGCTTCTCACTCGATCAGTTGCTGATGTTCGTCCAAGTGGTGAAAAGCGGCTCGTTCTCCGCCGCCGGGCGCAAGCTGGGCAAGACGCAGTCGACCATCAGCGCGGCTATTGCCAATCTGGAAACCGACCTTGGCGTCGAGTTGTTCGACCGCCGCAATCGCAGCCCTGCCCTCACCGCCAGCGGGCATAAATTACTGGTCCAGGCAGAAGCGGTACTGGAGCGCTGCATGACCTTCGAGGCCCACGCTGATTGCCTCTCGGATAGCGTCGAACCGAGCCTGACCCTGGCGATTGAAACGCCGTACGGCCCGATCATGCCGGTGCTGCAAGCGTTCGAGCAGGCCTTCCCGTTTGTCGATCTGATCATTCGCCACCCGGTCTACGGCGATGTCAGCGAACTGGTCAGCAGTGGCGAGGCGGTGCTGGGCGTGGCGTTTTCGCAGCCGGGCTATCCCCGGGAACTGGCGTTCCAGCAACTGGGCAAACTGATCATGCTGCACGTCTGCCATCCCGATCATCCGCTGGCGCAACTGGACAACGTCACGTTCGACGATTTGCACGTGCACCGGCGCCTGGCGTTCAGTGCGCACGCCAGCAAACTGCCGAGCAGTGAATACCTGCGTTCGACGCAACTGTGGCAAGCGGAAAGCTATCTGGCCCTGCTCGAAATGGTCCGCGCCGGCCTCGGCTGGGCGACCCTGCCGCGCCAGCTGATCCAGCGTGAACTGGGCAATGGCGAACTGGTCGAGTTGCAGCTGTCGGCGTACCCGCATACCGACTGGCAAATCGGCGTCGATCTATTGTGGGCGCGCCAACGGCCCTTGGGCACGGCCGAGCGCTGGCTGAAGGAGAAGCTGCAGGCCAACAAGGTTTATGAACGCGATCGCAACGGCCAGACCACTACGCTGTGATCATTTGGCAAACACCTGACTCATGTCTTTGAACGCCTTGAATTCCAGCGCATTGCCGCAGGGATCGAGTAGAAACATGGTCGCCTGCTCGCCGACCTGACCCTTGAATCGAATGTAGGGCTCGATCACGAATTGCGTGCCGAATGACTTCAGTCGCTCGGCCAGTGCTTCCCATTGCTCCCACTGCAAAATGATGCCGAAGTGCGGGACCGGTACGTCGTGACCGTCTACCGGGTTGCTATTAACGCTTTGCTGGGCAGCCGTTTTCGGCTGTTCGTGGATCACCAATTGGTGGCCGTAGAAGTTGAAGTCGACCCATTGCGCGCTGGACCGCCCCTCCTCCAGGCCGAACACTTCACCGTAAAAACGCCGGCAAGCGGCAAGATCGTAGACCGGGATGGCGAGGTGGAAAGGTGAAAGGCTCATCAGGCACTCCGGTAATCGCGTTGCTGGAAATATGGCAACGGCGCACCGCTGCTGATCGAGGATCGAAAACAGCCTAGATCAAAAACCCGCCAGACGCCGACCCGACATGTCACGAGAAGGCGCGGCTATCGATACGCGCCACGGCTATCCGCCCGGTTTCACTGCCCGCGCCTGACAACCTGTCGGTGACAATCCTCCGGGCTCAGCACGGCACCGGCTCTGGAGCGTACGACAATGGTTTCAACGGGCTCGGCCCGTTCGTTGTCGAGCAGAATCGAGTGCTCCTCGCCTTCCGCAAACAGAAAGCGCTCGCCCCACTGCCGCAGGCTGACCACGATGGGGAACACCGCGCGGCCCATGTCGGTGAGCACGTATTCCTTGTAGGCACTGCCGTCCGACGCGGGCTGAATCTGCAACACGCCGAGCTCGACGAGCATTTTCAGTTTGACCGTGAGGATGTTCTTGGCCAGGCCCAGACGTTTCTGGAATTCGCTGAACCGGCGCACGTCATCGAACGCATCGCGAATGATCATCAAGGCCCAGCGATCGCCAATGGCTTCGAGGGTTCGGGCCACCGGGCATTCGCTCTGCGCCAATGTTTGTTGTCGGGCCATGTGATTCCTGATGGATCGGCTATTGAATGTGGTTGCATTTAACAACCCGAATGAATAAAGATCAACGCCTCGGTTTCAATTCAAAACCACACTAAGAGGAAGCAAGGATGCCGTGTCAGACGCAAACCCTGATCAATGCGCAAGCCGCAGCTGACAGCGCAACGACCGGGCTGAGTCGTTTGCAGACTTTTCTCTTTGCAATCACCTGCGCCATGGCGGTGGCCAATGTTTACTTCGCACAGCCATTGCTGGAATCGATGGCCGCCAGCCTCGGGGTTTCATCCGGTGCAATCGGCGTAGTGGTCACGGCCACACAAGCCGGGTATGCGGTCGGGCTGCTGTTCATTGTGCCGCTGGGTGATCTGCTCGATCGGAAGAAACTCATCGTCAGCCAACTGCTGTTGTCTGCAACGGCGCTGTGTGCCGTGGGCCTGTCCGAGAGCTGGGGAGTGCTGCTCGGCGCCATGATGCTGGTGGGTCTGCTGGCGGTGGTGGTGCAAGTGGTGGTCGCCTGCACCGCCAGCCTTGCTCGTCCGGAACAGCGCGGCGCCGCCGTAGGCACCGTCACCAGTGGCGTGGTGCTGGGCATTTTGCTGGCGCGCTTCGTTTCCGGCGTAGTGGCTGATCTGGCCGGCTGGCGCGGCGTGTATTTTGTCTCGGCAGTCATGATGATCGGCTTGGCCCTGCTGTTATGGCGCACCCTGCCCGCCTCCCTAAAACCGCCCGCACAGGGCAGTTACTGGCGACTGCTGCGCTCGGTATTGGAATTGTTTTTGACTGAGCGGGTACTGCGCGTCCGCGGCATCTTCGCCCTGCTGATCTTCGCCGCCTTCAGTGTGTTGTGGACCTCGATGGTGCTGCCGCTCAGCGCCCCGCCCCTGTCGTTGTCCCACACACAGATCGGCCTGTTTGGTCTGGCCGGAGTGGCGGGCGCGCTCGCCGCCGCACGGGCTGGGCGCCTGGCCGATCGCGGCTTGGGCAATCGCACCACCGGCATCGCCCTGGCGCTGCTGACGCTGTCCTGGCTGCCCATCGCATTTGTCGACAGTTCGCTGCTGGCGATGGCCGTCGGGGTGATCCTGCTCGACTTCGCCGTGCAAGCAGTGCACGTGACCAATCAAAGCCTGATCTTCGCCGCACGGCCCGATGCGCAGAGCCGACTGGTCGGTGCGTATATGTGCTTTTACTCGATGGGCAGTGGTTTGGGCGCTATCGCGGCGACGTATACCTATGCGCACTCTGGCTGGGTGGCGGTGTGTTTTCTCGGAGGCGGGATCAGTGCTGTGGCTTTACTGTATTGGGCATGGCTGGAATACCGCTACTCGAACTGAACCAGTGTGGGAGCGAGCCTGCTCCCTAAGACGGAGCATTAGTCAGCAGAGAATGTCTGACCTGACGCCTTCGCGAGCAGGCTCGCTCCCACAGGGATTATTGGCCAGCAGTTACTTGCCCTCCTCAGGCTTCTCGGTCTGCATCTGCACCGACGGCTTGCTCTTGTCACCGTCCTTGTTGGGTGCATCGTTGGAATCGAAGCAGCCGCTCAACAGAAACATCGAGCAGACCCCCAGACATACACAGATTTTTTTCATGACGATCTCCTGTCAGCAGTGGTATCGCTACCCGGTTCCAGCTTGACCTTGATCCAGCCGGATTGATGTTGATCAAACGCCTTGAACGCCGAAATCGCGTCAGTCAAAGGCTCGTCCTGCGTCAGCACTTTCGCTGGGTCGACGCGCCCGGCGAGGGTCATTTCGATCAGCTTGGGAATGTATTTGCGGTGATGACAGTTGCCCATGTTGATGCGTACGTTCTTGTTCATCGCCTCGCCGATCGGGAAGCTGTCGAACCCGGCGGGATAGACTCCGATGATGGAAATCGTGCCGGCCTTGGCCACAGCCTTGACCGCCCATTCCAGCGCTTGCGAAGGCGCATCACCCGGTTGCCACTGCGCAGGATGGTGATGGCCGTGATGGGAATGGTTGGCGTCGATGCCCACGGCCTCGATCACCCGATCCACGCCAATTTCCGCAGTCAGGCGCGCAATGGTTTCAACTGGATCTTCTTTCTCGAAGTTGATGCACTCGGCACCCAATGCCTGCGCGCGAGCGAGGCGATCTTCCAGGCCATCAATGGCGAACACCCGGCCGGCGCCCATCAGCTTCGCGCTGATAATCGCAAACAGTCCGACCGGCCCGCAGCCGAACACCGCCACCGTGTCGCCGTCCTTGATCCGTGCCATGTCGGCGCCGAACCAGGCAGTGGGAAAGATATCCGACATGGCGATCGCCTGATCGTCGGTGATGGCGTCCGGCAGCTTGATCAGGCCGATGTTGGCGAAAGGGATGCGCGCTTTCTCGGCTTGCAGGCCATCGAACGGCCCGGTGGTTTTCGGCCCGCCAAAAAATGACGTGCCAGCGGTTTTACCGTTGGGGTTTGCCACGTCGCACTGGGCGAAATAGCCGGCGCGGCAGTACGAGCAGTTGCCGCAGGCAATGGTCGAGGGAATGAGCACGCGATCGCCAACCTTGAGGTTGCGCACATCTTCGCCGAGCGCTTCGACAATCCCCACGCCCTCGTGCCCAAGGATCGTGCCGGGCTGCATGTCCGGCGCACTGCCGCGAATGAAATGCAGATCGGTGCCGCAAATGGCCGACGCGGTCAGCCTGACAATGGCATCGGTCGGCGCTTGAATGGTTGGCTCGGGCACATCGTCCAGGCGGATGTCCCCGACGCCATGAAATACAACAGCTTTCATCGTTCACCTCCCATTTTCCGGATGTGCGCAAATCAGGGTTCTCAACCCTTACTGTGCTCCGGAGACGAGGGCCCTACCTTGACGCCGCGCGGGCCGGCGATGCCCCACACGATCAGGCCGAGCACCGGGAATACGATCAGACCGATTGCCCAGGCGGCTTTGACGCCGACGCTTTTGTTGCTGCGAAACACACTGACAATCGCCCACAGGTCGACCAGCAGAATGATCACCGCCACGGCGATGGAGAAGTAACTCGCTGCCTCGTTCATTTCGCAATCCTCCGATGACTTGTAAGCATTGGGCTGTGAGGCTTTTTCAGCGTTCAAAAAAATTGCGGCCGTGCGGCGTCAAAGGTTCAGCCGCCTTCCGGATCCTGGCGGATCACGGAAATCTTGCCGTTGCGCTCGATGATTGCGAATTTGATCTGGTCGATGGTTTCTATGCCCTGACTGGAGCGTGCCGCCTCCATGACATCCGCCTCGACCAGCCGCGCATGACGCAGGCGTCGGTGCAACAGCTTGCCATTCTCGACAATGATCGTCGGCTCGCCATCGATCAGCCGAGACACCCAACTGGAACGCTGTTTGAGCAGGGAAAAACCGACATCCACAGCGATCAGCGTAATGATCACCAGAAACGCATTGGTCAGGGAAAAATCATCGCCGAGCAGCGCTTGCTGGGTGGCTTCACCGATGATCATCAGCAGGACGAAATCAAACGTCGTCAACTCGGCCAGCGAACGCCGGCCGGCAATTTTGAACAGCACCATCAGTGCCAGATACATCGCGAGTGCGCGCAACACCGAGTCCATGGGTCACCTATGGATAAATGAATTGAGTAAGCTTCACTTCGCTCGAGCCCGGCACGCGGATATGGCTGCGAAACAGGCCCAATCCGTCACCGCGCAGCGTCACATAGAGCGTCGCCTGGCCTTGGGCATCCGCCTGCAACCACAAGCGCATGCCCTGTTTTGAGCTGCGCATACGCACCGGGGCCGGTTGCATGGTTTCGACGCTGAAGCCATCGAGCATCTCGCCACCGATGTCGAGTTCGACAGTGGCTTCAGGCGCCGTGTGCACGCTGAGTTTCAGCGGGTTGGTCGAGCCGTTGCGGTGGAACATCTCGTACTCGACCTGGACTTTGCCATCGGCGCTGCGGGCGTCCTGCGAACTGAGCACGCCACGGGAAAACAGCCCCAACAGACCCAGCAGCATGCACAGCACCAGCAGATACCAACCGATGTGCTCGAAGCGCCAGACCTTCAACTGATAGGCCATGTCCTCCTGCACCGGGAACTGTCGGCTCTGCAGATCGGGATGGTCGGCGTCAGGCTTCATCGGCGCCACCCTCCTTCGCCGTGCAAGGCGCGACGGTGATAATCGGGCAACTGCTGCAGGGCGAATTCAGAAGCGAGGGTCTGCACTTCACTGCGCGATCCGGCAAACCATTGCTGGGTGCTGAACAGAAAATGTTTGTCATCGAACTGGAATGCCCAGGCGAAACACACCGTACCGGCCTTGATGCCATCCATATCGTCGGGTCCGAGAATGCCAGTGGTGGCGACGGCGACGTTGGCGGTGCTGTCGCGCAACGCACCGACGGCCATTTCACTGGCCACTTCCACGCTGGTCAGATTGAAGGTATCCATGGTCGCCGGGCTGACGTGCAGCAGGCGCTGTTTGGCTTGCGGCGAATAGACCACATAGCCGCACTCGATCAGCTCGCCGCTGCCGGGTACTTCCGACAGCAACATGACGATTTCCCCGGCCGTGCAGGATTCGGCGGTGGTGATGATCAGTGAATGTTGGCGCAGGTATTCAATCGTTTCCTTGGCGATGGACATGGCACGCTCTCGAAGCTGTTATTGCCGGTTGACCGCTCGCTGCGCGGATCATTCCGCCGGATTGGATGAGCGTGTAAGCGCCTCTTGCAGAGAAAGTTTTCCGCCCCGTTCGGCGCGATCACCTACCCTCATAGACTGTGTGATCCACTCGAGCCCGCCGCCCCCATGCGCTGTTCATTCAAGTCGTTGTTTTTGATTCTGTTCCTACTGCTGATGCCGGGCAGCGCTGCGCTGTGGGCGGCGGATGTTGCCGCGCCGGCAAACTCCGGCGCAGCACCACTGCCGGTAATTTCGCAAAGCGATCTGCAAGCCCTGCAACAACGCCTCGACGGGCTCAAGCAGCAGATTTCGGCGGCAAACAATTACAACCAGCTCGAAGGCCCGCAGGATCGGGTGCAGGCGTTCATTCTCGATGTCGATCGGTTGTCGGCAGCGCTGTTGCCGCAACAGGCGCAACTGGCGGTGCAACTGGGCGTGCTCGGCACGGCGCCCGACGCCGAGGTGGCCGCCGAGCAAGCCGATATCGTCGCGCAGCGGGCGACGCTGGCAGAGCAGAAAAGCAAGGTCGATGGCACCCTGAAAAGCCTCGCCGCACTGAAACAGAACGCCGCCGACCTGATCACGCAAATCGCCGGCATCCGCCGCACCCTGCTGGAAAGCGAACTGACCCTGAGCACCCGCAGCGTATTGAGCCCGTATTTCTGGGCACCGCTGGTCAATCCAAGCGAAGACGACCACCAGCGCCTGCGACTGTTCGTCGAGCAGGTGGCTGACGTATGGGCGACGGTCTGGGCGCCGGGCGAGCGCTTCTACACCTGCGTGCTGGTGTTGTTGGCGCTGCTGATCTGGACCTTCGGCCGACGTCTGGCTGAGCGCGGGCTGACCTGGTTCTGCATTCATCGCGTGGCGGAGGGCCGACTGCGCAGAAGCGCCTTGGCCTTCGCCTCAGCTATCGCGACGTTCGTCACCACCGCCATCGCCCTGAAGCTGTTGTTCTACGCCTGCACCCGCCACGACGCACTGCCGCCGGTGCTGGAAACCTTCTCCGAAGAGTTCGAGAAAGTCGTCTATGCCTGCGTGCTGATCACCGGGCTCAGCCGCGCATTGCTCTCCACCGCGCACCCGTCCTGGCGCCTGCCGTCGATTGCCGATCCAGTGGCGCTGGCCCTCAAGCCTTATCCGCGAATCCTCGCCTGCTCGTTGCTGGTGTTGGTAACGCTGGTGCAAGTCGCCAATGCCACAGGCATGAGCAGCCACATCGTGATGGCCGGGCGCGGCGTGATTTCCATTGTGGTGCTGGCGATCATCGGCACGATGCTGTTGCGCGTCGGCAAAGTGCGCAAGGCTTTGGTCGCAGCCAATGACGCGTCGGCTACGAATAGCGTGTTCGCCGGGCTGATCTACAGCGTCGCCAGTCTCTCGATGTTGGTGACGGCCATCGCCCTGCTTGCCGGCTATGTTTCGCTGGCACGGTTCATCAGTTATGAGCTGGTGTGGGGCTATGTCGTACTGTCGGGCTTCTACTTGCTGATTCAGCTGGTCAAGGACGCCTGTGAGCACCTGTTTTCGCCGAAACACGCGAGCGGCCAGGCGCTCAAGCAATTGCTCGGCGTCAGCGATCGGCGCCTTGAGCAGACGTCGATCCTGTTGTCCGGCGTCAGCCGCGCCGGCCTGATGCTGATGGCGCTGATTTCGTTGTTTGTCGGCGGAATCGGCACCACCCTCGGCCAACTGGTCACCAACATCATGTCGATCCTCGGCGGCGCCGGTTTGCGCAAGCTGAATATCGTCCCGGCGCATCTGCTCAACGCGCTGCTGGCACTGCTGATCGGTATCTGGCTGATCCGCGCATTGAGCCGCTGGCTCGACAACGAATTCCTGCCCAAGACCGACATGGATCCGGGCATGTGCGCATCGCTGAGCACGCTGTTTTCCAACATCGGCTACGCCTTTGTGATTCTGCTGACGCTGTCGTCGCTGGGCGTGCAGTGGACCAACCTGGCGTGGATCGTCAGTGCGTTGTCGGTGGGCATCGGCTTTGGCTTGCAGGAGATCGTCAAGAACTTCGTCTCCGGCCTGATCCTGCTCACCGAGCGCCCGGTGAAAGTCGGCGACCTGATCAGCATCAGCGGCGTCGAGGGCGACATCCGCCGGATCAACGTGCGTGCCACGGAAATCCAGCTCAGCGACCGCTCGATCGTGATCGTGCCCAACTCGCAACTGATCTCGCAGAACCTGCGCAACGTTACCCTCGGCGGCAGTGCTCAAGGCGTGGCATCGCTGGAGCTGGTGTTTCCGCTGGATATCGATCCTGAGCAGGTCAAACAACTGCTGCTGGATGCGTATCACGAGAACGAAACCATCCTCGATAAACCGGCGCCATTCGTGCGTTTCAGCAAATTGTCGCCGGACGGCATAACCCTCACGGTCACCGGCTATGTGGGCAGCCCGAGGATTGTCGGGCTGACCAAGAGCGATTTGTTGTTCGAAGTGTTGAAGCGGTTGGGCGCAGCGGGGATTGCGCTGGCGAAACCGCCAGCGGCGTGATTCGGTTAGCGCTTGCCCGTGTTGTCGATGCGAGCCGTGCTGCTGCGTGGCGTCAGCTCGAATGGCAAGACGACATGCCGCTCTGTCATTGGCTGTTTTTCGATCAGCGCAATCAGCATCTCGACCGCTTTAGTCCCGAACGCCTCGGCCGGTTGCGAGATGGTGGTCAGCGGCGGATCGCAGAACGCAGCCATGGGAATGTCATCGAAACCCACCACTGAAATATCCTCGGGCACACGCAGCCCGGCCTGCCGGATGCGCTTGAGCGCACCAATGGCCATTTCATCGTTTTCGCAGAACAGCGCGCTCGGCCGCTCGGCCAATGCGAGCATGTTTTGCGCGCCGGCAAAACCGGCCTCGAGGCTGAAATTGCCATGGCAGATCAGTGCTTCATCGAAGGCAATCCCGGCCTCGCGCAGCGCCGCTTCGTAGCCTGCCAATCGATCCAAAGTCAGCGGACTGTTTTTTGAGCCTTTGATCAGGCCGATGCGTCGGTGTCCCAAGGCGATCAGGTGGTCGGTCATGGCTTTGGCGGCGGCGACGTTGTCCAGGCTGATGGTTGGATATCGTCCGGCCTTGAGCACTTCGCAGGCGTTAACGATCGGCGGCACATCGGCGTCGGCCGGGGCGTTTTCGAAAGGATCGTAAGCGCGCAACTGGATCACCCCGTCGGCCTGATAGGCGTAAACCAGCTCGGCGAATTGTCGCTCCAGTTCTTCCCGGCCCTGGGTATCGCACAGCAGCAGGCGATAACCGGCCGCCTGCGCCGCTTGCTGCGCGCCGCTGATGACCCGGGCAAAAAAGGTGTTGGCGATGGTCGGCACCAGAATCACCAGATTGCCGGTGCGCCGCGAGCGAAACTGCACGGCCATCAGGTTCGGCCGATAGCCGGCCTGCTCCACGGCGGCCATGACGCGCTCACGGGTTGGCGCGAGCACGCGCTCGGGCGATTTCAAAGTCCTCGAAACCGTCGCCACGGAAACCCCGGCCAGCCGAGCCACTTCGCGAATATTGGACAAAAACACCTCGTTGTTTCATGCCGATCAGGCGCGGAGCTTACCGCAGGCGACGAGCGATCGAAACGCTGTCGATCATCCGCTGCCATTTGACACCCGGCTATTTCACGCCTAGATTTCGCCCACGATGTAACCGGTTACATCACTCATCAACATTGCATCCAGCTACCGAGACGACTGCCATGTACGCTGCCGCAAAAATAAGAATGGGTTTTGTAGGAGGCGGTGAAGGTTCATTCATTGCCCGTGCCCACCGGCAAGCCGCCGGCCTCGACGGACGCTTCGAACTGGTCTGCGGCGCATTCAGCCGCGACCCGGAGAATAATCAGCGCACCGCTGCGTCCTTGGGTGTCGCGGCCGAGCGTTGTTACGACGACTGGCAAACCCTGCTCGCCCGCGAGGCCGCCCTGCCCGCCGAGCAGCGCATGCAACTGGTGGTCATCGTCACTCCCAATCATCTGCACGCACCGATTGCCCGTGAGGCATTGAGCGCTGGTTTTCACGTGTTCAGCGAGAAACCCGCGGCGCTGAACCTCGCCGAGGTGCAGGCGCTGCACTCGGTGGTCATCAACAGCCAGCGAATTTACGGCCTGGCGCATACCTACCTCGGTTACGCGATGGTCTGGCAGGCCCGCGAAATGGTCGCCAGCGGCGTGCTCGGGCGCGTGCGCAAAGTCCTCGTCGAGTACCCGCAAGGCTGGCTCAGCACCGATGTCGCCGGGCAAGGCAACAAGCAGGCCGGCTGGCGCGACGACCCGACGCAATCCGGGATCGGCGGCTGCATCGGCGACATCGGCACCCATGCGTTTTCCCTCGCCGAGTTCGTTGCCGGCCAGTCGATCCAGTTCATCAGCGCAATGCTCGGCTCGCATGTCGAGGGTCGGCAACTGGATGACGATGTGGCGATGCTGTTCAAAATGCGCGACGGCGCCAGTGGTGTATTGCTCGCCAGCCAGGTCTGCGCCGGTGAGGAAAACCCGCTGAAGATCCGCGTCTACGGGGACAAGGGCGGCCTGGAATGGCGCCAAGAGGATCCGGCCAGCCTGATTCATCGACCGTTGAACGAGCCGATGCGCGTTCTGCGCTCCGGGGTCGATCAGCCGTGGCTGTGTGCCGCCGCAACTCAACGCATGCGCCTGCCTGCGGGGCATCCCGAAGGTTATCTGGAAGCCATGGCCAACCTGTACGGCGATCTCGCCGAAGCGATTGTGCATGGCGCCGAGGGCCATCAGGCACCGGGCATCGAGACCGGCTTGCGCGGCATGGCCTTCATTGAAACCGCCATCGCCAATCACCTTGGCAATGAAAAGTGGAGCGAGATCCCCGGCCCACTGACAGGAGCCCAGCACAATGAACAGTGATCAGCAAAATTCGACTGGCCTGAAAGGTCCGGGGATTTTCCTCGCGCAATTCATCGCCGACGAAGCGCCTTTCGACTCCCTCGCCAACATTGCCGAGTGGGCGGCCTCGCAAGGCTACAAAGCCATCCAGGTACCGACCCTCGGCACACGGTTCATCGATTTGCAGCGCGCCGCTGAGAGCCAGGATTACTGCGACGAACTCATCGCCGTCTGCGCCCGCGCGGGTGTGGTGATCAGTGAGCTGTCGACGCACCTGCAAGGGCAATTGGTCGCGGTGCATCCGGCGTTCGACAGCCTGTTCGACGACTTCGCCCCGCCCGCGCTGCGCGGCAAACCGCAGGAGCGCACCGAGTGGGCCATTGAGCAGTTGAAACTGGCCGCCCGTGCCAGCCAGCGTCTGGGACTCACGGTCCATGCAACCTTTTCCGGTGCCCTGCTCTGGCCCTACGTCTATCCATGGCCGCAACGTCCGGCCGGTTTAGTCGAGCAAGGTTTCGCCGAACTGGGCAAGCGCTGGCTGCCGATCCTCGACTGCTTCGAAGAGGCTGGCGTTGATCTGTGCTACGAAATCCATCCCGGCGAAGACTTGCATGACGGCGCGTCGTTCGAACAGTTTCTCGAAGCGGTGAATCATCACCCCCGCGCCGCAATTCTGTATGACCCGAGCCACCTGCTGCTGCAGCAAATGGATTACCTCGGCTTCATCGATCGCTATCACCAACGCATCCGCATGTTTCACGTCAAGGATGCCGAGTTCCGCCCTGATGCGCGCTCCGGCGTCTACGGCGGGTATCAGGGTTGGGTCGAGCGTCCCGGGCGCTTTCGCTCGCTGGGCGACGGCCAGATCGATTTCAAATCGATCTTCAGCAAATTGTGCCAATACGACTTCAACGGCTGGGCCGTGCTGGAGTGGGAGTGCTGCCTGAAAGACTCCGCACAGGGCGCTGCGCAAGGCGCGGCGTTCATCGAGCGACACATGATCCGCAAGACCGCCAAGGCCTTCGACGATTTCGCCGGGGTCAGCGCCGATGCCGCTTCCAACCGGCGCCTGCTCGGCCTGACTGACGATTGATTCATCCGCGTTACCGACATAAAAACAATACGGTGATCTGAAATGAACGTAATGAATGCGCGACTCAGCGTGATGATGTTTTTGCAGTTCTTTATCTGGGGCGGCTGGTTCGTCACCCTCGGCACTTTTCTGGCGACAACGCTGGCTGCCAGCGGCGGCCAGGTCGGCATGGCCTTCGCCACGCAATCCTGGGGCGCGATTCTGGCGCCGTTTGTCATTGGCTTGATTGCCGACCGTTTCTTCAACGCCGAACGCATTCTGGCAGTGCTGCATCTGCTTGGCGCAGTGTTGCTCTATCAGCTCTATCGCGCGGCAGACTTCAGCGCGTTTTATCCCTATGTGCTCGCCTACATGATGGTCTACATGCCGACATTGGCACTGGTGAACGCCGTGGCGTTCCGCCAGATCAAAGACCCGGCGCTGGAGTTCTCGCGCATACGCGTGTGGGGCACGGTGGGCTGGATCGTCGCCGGCGTGGTGATCAGCTTCGTGTTCGCCTGGGACTCGCAGCAAAGCATCGCGGCCGGAGGCTTGCGCAATACGTTCCTGATGTCCGCCGTCGCATCGCTGCTGTTGGGGCTTTACAGCTTCAGTCTGCCGAGTACTGCGCCGATGAAAAGTGCAGCGGGCTCATCAAGCCTCAAGCAGATGCTCGGGGTCGATGCCTTGGGTTTGCTCAAGGATCGCAGCTATCTGGTGTTCTTCCTCGCCTCGATCCTGATCTGCATTCCGCTGGCCTTCTATTACCAGAATGCCAATCCGTTTCTGGCCGAGATAGGCGTGACCAACCCGACAGCGAAGATGGCCATCGGTCAGGTGTCGGAAGTGCTGTTCATGTTGCTGTTGCCGCTGTTCATCCATCGCTTCGGCATCAAGATCGCCCTGCTGGTCGGCATGGCTGCCTGGGCGTTGCGCTACGTGCTGTTTGCGTTCGGCAATAACGACGATCAGGCATTCATGCTGCTGATCGGCATTGCCCTGCACGGTGTGTGCTATGACTTCTTCTTCGTGTCCGGGCAAATCTACACCGATGCCAAGGCACCGGAACGCTTCCGCAGCTCGGCGCAAGGTTTGATCACCTTGGCTACGTACGGATTGGGCATGTTGATTGGTTTCTGGATCGCGGGACGGATTACCGACCACTTCACATCAAGCGCAGGGCATGACTGGAGAAGCATCTGGCTGTTCCCCGCCGGTTTTTCCGTGGCGGTATTGCTGTGTTTCTGGGCGACATTCAAGAGCCGCGATCGCGACAAGGCCGTGCTGCCGAGTGCGGTTTAGAGCAGAGTTGTAAAGCGTGGATAGAGCGAATGCCGCCTGTGGTTGAGGCGGCATTCGTTATCGATGCTCATGGTTGCGCTCAAGCGGTGCGACGTTCGAGCAGACGGTCAGCGCCGCCTTCGGCGACCCGATTGCCTTGCAGATGATCGGAGCCATCAGAGGCTACTGCATCGCTGAACAGCGGGTCGGTTTCGGTCGCAGCGACTGCATCGCTGAACAGTGGATCGGTTTCGGTTGCGGCTACTGCATCGCTGAACAAGCGGTCCGTTTGAGTGGAGGCGACCGCGTCGCTGAACAGTGGGTCGGTTTCGGTGGCGGCGAAGGCATTCAGTGCAAAAACCGAGAAAGCGATACCGAGAATAGTCTGGCGTTTCATGATGATTTGCTCCGAGTTGCAGTGGTTGGGTATGGAGCCGATCTTACGCCGCACCGTGGATATGAGAACTTCATTGACTTAATGGTTATTATTGACGCAATCAATGGCTGATCGAGCATGAGCCGCTATTGGATCGATCTTCATGCTGTGGCTTACGTCATTAAGCGAAACGCCCTACAAAGTCGAAAGCATAAAACCGAAAATCCCGTTTTTGACAGTTTTTTGCGCACAAAAAAAGACCCGCATCAGTCGAAACCGAAACGGGTCTTTCCCCACTTAGACGACCTTATTTCAAGGCGTCAAAGTGATCTCGCAGGAACTCGTAAAAGCGTAAGGCTTTCAACAATCTCCATACAAGGCTCAGCGTACGCAGCAAAAGCTTCATACGTTTTGGCCTCCAGGGCTGGCGGCCAAACCTCCAGCAAACTTACCGGACCATGCGTGCCTTCAGCCTACATGTTGGTGTAGCTAGTGAGGCGGCCGGTTGAAATCCCTCCGAGACATCATTCCGGCGCGGGTGCGAATCCGCGTCAGAGGGCGTGAAACCTTTTGCGCCCCCAGCCAAACCTCACAGCTCTACCAACAAGATGAGCGCAGGCATCTTAACGCAGAAATCAGAAGAGAAAACCCGAGTAGCCAAGGTTATTCTGCGGCTACGCCTGAACCTTTGTAAAACCGTATTTCTGACAATGTTTATTGACAGACCTGAATTCAGTTACATGCGTTGGACGTTCCGAAAAAACCTCGCACATCACGCTAAACCTTCGTTGCACTGACGGGATAAACTCAATACCATGCGCGGACATGTTGGTGTGGCTAGTGAAGCACATGGCCTCGGCTCCAAACCGAGGATTGAAAAACCGCCCCGCGAAGGCGGTTTTTTTTCGTCTGCGTTTTGTGGTCCCACCCCATCCAGGACACATTGCCTGACTCGATCCCCCTGCGCACCTGCACAAATCTTCTAAACACTCTTCTCCCCCACGCGGTATTTTAAAAACGCCCAAGCTCAACCGCCCTATGGAGTCCTCCCATGGACAAACGCAACTGGATCTCTCTCTCCCAGGATGTCGATACCGGGATCGAGTCGATTCGTGCGCATTTCCGAGGGCATGCCTACGATCCGCACTGGCATGACAGCTTTCTCGTCGGCGTTACCGAGCAAGGCGTCCAGCAATTCAACTGTCGCCGGGTGCGTCATCGCAGTACGCCGGGGCATGTGTTTCTGCTTGAGCCGGGTGAAATCCACGATGGCCACGCGCCGACCGAGGATGGCTTTACCTATTCGATGCTGTATCTGGATCCGCACTGGCTGGAGCGTGAACTGCACGCGCTGTTCGAAGAGGCACCGGCCGACAGTCAGCCAGGCTTTGCCGACACCCTGAGCCACGATCCGCGCCTGTCGACTGCGATCGTGCAAGCCTTCCACGCGTTACATGACGGCGATCTGCGCATCGTCCGGCAGACTGCGCTGGATGGCCTGCTGGCGTCCCTCACCCGCCACCTCGACTGGCGCAAGCGTCAGGACTTCGATCCGCGCCTGCCACTGGTTGCGCAGGTTGCGCGCGACTATCTGCATGCCCACACCTACGAAGACATCGGCCTCGACGACCTAGCGCAAGCCTGTGGCGTTGATCGTTTTCGCCTGACCCGCGCGTTCAAGGCCGCTTTCGGTCTGGCACCCCACGCCTACCTGATCCAACTGCGACTGGCCAAGGCGCGGCAATTGCTCGCGCGCGGCGAGACGCCAGCGCAGGTGGCCAGCGTGCTTGGTTTTGCCGATCAGAGTCATCTGGGGCGCTGGTTCCGCCGCGCCTATCAATTGACCCCGGCGGACTACCGCAGACGCTGCTCAAATCTTCCAGACTGAGGCCCGCCCGCTGACGATCATGGTGTCCTGTTTCGACTTTCAGGAATTTGCACCATGGCTTCTTTACTGCCCTTTCTGCTGTTTGCTTTCGTCGCCTCGATCACGCCGGGGCCGACCAATATTCTGGTGCTGAGCCACAGTTCGCGGCGCGGATTGATTGCCACGTTGCCGATCATTTTCGGCGCCTGTGCGGCGGCGGCGCTGATTGTGCTGGTGGTCGGGCTCGGCGCTGGCGAAACCCTGTTGCGCTTTCCGCGCGTGCAGCAAGCCATGGCTTGGGCTGGTGTGCTCTGGTTGAGCTGGCTGGCGTGGCAGATCTTTCGCAGCCCGCCGCCATCGCTGGACCCGAATGCCGCCCAGGAACAAGGCTTGAGCGTATTCGGCGCGGCGCTGCTGCAACTGGTCAATCCGAAGGTGTGGATGATGGCTGTGGCGGTGGTCAGCGTATTCGTTGGCGGCGGCGACAAGACCCTGCGCCTGCTGGTGTTGTCGCTGGCATTTCTGCTGGTGTCGCTGCCGTGCATGACGCTCTGGGCGCTGCTTGGCGTCGGCAGCACGCGGTTGCTCAGCTCACCGCAAGCGTTCAAGCGCATGAACGCGGCACTGGCCCTTCTTCTGCTGCTCTCGGCCTGGCTGGCCGTGTTGATCTAATGCCCGGTGGCTTGCCGGTATTCGCGTGGTGTAAACCCGGTCGAGGCCTTGAACTGACGGGTGAAAGCGCTGTGATCGGTGTAGCCGCATTGCAGCGCAACCTCGGTAATCGGCAAGTCGCTGTGCAGCAATCGATGCGCGTGTTCCAGGCGGACTTTCTGAATCATCTGCCGTGGTGTCAGGTGGAAAACGCGTTTGCAGTAGCGTTCCAGTTGCGCCACGGAAATCCCGGCGATCCGCGTCAGTTCACCCAGCGTCACCCGCCGGTTGAAGTTGCCGCGGATGTATTCATCGACCGCCGCCAGGCGCTCGAACGCCGGGTGGGTTTCGCTGGCTGACTGCAGATCCACCGAGATCCCCACCAGGCCGATGATCGTCCCGTCACGGTTGTAGATCGGCCGCTTGTGGGTCAGGCACCAGCCCGGTTCGCGACTGCCATACAGGTGCAGTTCGAGCTGATCCTCCAACACGAAACCTTCCTCCAGCACCTTGCGATCCTGCTCGGTGTAACCCGGGCCCAACTGCGCCGGGAAAACCTGCGCACTGGTTTTGCCGAGCAATGGGCGCAGGTCTTTCAAGCCACAACGCTGCACCAGCGTGCGGTTGGCCAGCACATAGCGCGCTTGCAGATCCTTGATGAAGATCGCCGCATTCGGGATCACATCGAGTATCGGCAACAGCTGCGCGGCACCCGCGACCATCGCTTCGAGGGTCTGCGGACGCAGGCCGTCAGTGCCTTGGCACAGGATCGAAAACCCAGGCTGCATGAAAAATCTCCTTTGCGATGAAGCGCCAGAAACGCCGTCCGCGAGCAGAGTGCAGCAACGTCGCGGCCCTGTCGAGGCCGCGCATTCATCGGCGCCATTGTGCTGAATTCGTCATCGATCCCGGCATAAAACATCAATCGCCGCCACTGCCGAGCGGTGCAAAGTCTGCTCGTCCCCGTGACACAACTGCCTATCCAATAACTCACAAGAAGGCGATGCCATGTCAGGCCAAGGCAAGTTCAAAAAACAGCTTTCATTGATCGACCTCACCTTTATCGGACTCGGCGCGATCTTCGGCTCCGGCTGGTTGTTCGCCGCCAGCCATGTCTCGGCGATTGCCGGTCCGGCGGGGATTTTTTCCTGGTTGCTGGGCGGTTTCGCCGTGTTGCTGCTGGGCATCGTCTACTGCGAACTGGGCGCGGCATTGCCCCGTGCCGGCGGTGTGGTGCGCTACCCGGTTTATTCCCACGGCCCGCTGCTCGGCTACCTGATGGGCTTCATTACGCTGATTGCGTTTTCCAGTCTGGTAGCGATCGAAGTGGTCGCCTCGCGCCAATACGCGGCGGCGTGGTTTCCCGGCCTGACCAAGGCTGGCAGTGGCGATCCGACGATCCTCGGCTGGTTGGTGCAGTTCGGCCTGCTCTGCGTGTTTTTCCTGCTCAACTACCGCAGCGTGAAGACCTTCGCCAAGGCCAACAATCTGGTCAGCGTGTTCAAATTCATCGTGCCGTTGCTGGTGATCGGCGTGCTGTTCACCTTTTTCAAACCGGAGAACTTTCAGGTTCAGGGATTCGCCCCGTTCGGCTTGTCGGGCGTCGAGATGGCGGTCTCTGCCGGGGGGATCATCTTTGCCTACCTGGGCCTGACGCCGATCATTTCCGTGGCCAGCGAAGTGAAAAATCCACAGCGCACCATTCCCATCGCGCTGATTCTCTCGGTGCTGCTGTCGACTCTGATCTACGTGCTGCTGCAAATGGCCTTTCTCGGCAGCATCCCGACTGAGATGCTCGCCAACGGCTGGGCCGGTATCAGCAAGGAATTCGCCCTGCCCTATCGCGACATCGCCCTGGCGCTCGGTGTCGGCTGGCTGGCGTATCTGGTGGTCGCCGATGCGGTGATCTCGCCGAGCGGCTGCGGCAACATCTACATGAACGCCACCCCGCGAGTGATCTACGGCTGGGCGCAGACCGGCACTTTCTTCAAGGTCTTCACCCACATCGATGAAAAGTCCGGCATCCCGCGTCCGGCGCTGTGGCTGACTTTCGCCCTGTCGGTGTTCTGGACCCTGCCATTCCCGTCGTGGGAAGCGCTGATCAACGTGGTCTCCGCCGCGCTGGTGTTGAGCTATGCGGTGGCGCCTGTATCGGTTGCGGCGCTGCGGCGCAATGCGCCGGACATGCCGCGCCCGTTCCGGGTCAAGAGCATGGGCCTGCTCGGGCCGGTATCGTTCATCATCGCCGCGCTGATCGTCTACTGGTCGGGCTGGAACACCGTGTCGTGGCTGCTCGGCCTGCAAATCCTGATGTTTGTCATCTATCTGTTCTGCGGTCGCTTTGTGCCCACCGCCCATCTGAGTCTGGCGCGTCAGGTGCGCTCATCCGCGTGGCTGATCGCCTTCTACGCGGTGACTATCGTGCTGTCGAAACTCGGCACCTTCGGTGGCCTGGGCATCCTCGCTCATCCGTTCGACACCCTTGTCGTCGCCGCTTGCGCCACCGGTATTTACTACTGGGGCGCAGCGACCGGCGTGCCTGCCCATCTGCTGCGCCTGGACGACGAGGACGAAGAAAGCGACAGCCCTGCGCCCTCGTCCACCGTCACCGCCCGCCCTGCCGGCGCCTACTGAAATCATCCAACGGGATCTCTTCATGAAACGAGTACACGTCATTGATTCCCACACCGGCGGCGAGCCGACGCGACTGGTGATGAGCGGCTTCCCCGAGCTGTCCGGCAACAGCATGGTCGAGAAACGCGACGCCCTGCGCAGCCAGCACGATCAGTGGCGCCGCGCCTGTCTGCTCGAGCCACGCGGCAACAATGTGCTGGTCGGCGCGCTCTATTGCCAACCGGTGTCGCCTGATGCCACCTGCGGGGTGATCTTCTTCAACAACGCCGGATACCTGGGCATGTGCGGCCACGGCACCATCGGCCTGATCAATTCGTTGCAGCATCTGGGAAAGATCCAGCCGGGCGTGCACAAGATCGACACACCGGTGGGGCAAGTCAGCGCGACTTTGCATGACGATGGCTCGGTCACCCTGGGCAACGTGCCCGCTTACCGCTATCGCAAACAGGTACCGGTGGAGGTGCCGGGTTATGGCCGCGTGGTCGGCGATATCGCCTATGGCGGCAACTGGTTTTATCTGGTCTCCGAGCATGGCCAGAGGTTAACGATGGACAACGTCGAACACCTGACTGCGTACACCTGGGCGATGCTCAAGGCGCTGGAAGACCAAGGCATTTGTGGCGAAGACGGCGCGGTCATCGACCACATCGAACTGTTCGCCGATGACGATCAGGCTGACAGCCGCAACTTCGTCATGTGCCCCGGCAAAGCCTATGACCGCTCACCATGCGGCACCGGCACCAGTGCCAAACTTGCCTGCCTGGCCGCTGACGACAAGCTGCAAGCGGGCGCGCCGTGGATCCAGGCGAGCATTACCGGCAGCCAGTTCGAAGGGCGCTTCGAATGGGAAGGTGAACGCATTCGCCCGTTCATCACCGGCCGCGCCTACATGACCGCCGACAGCACCTTGCTGATCGACGAAACCGACCCGTTCGCGTGGGGCATCTGAGCCGCCACGCCGATTTTTCACTTCGAATCAAACGAAATGCCAAGGAGTTGAACCATGAGCGACAACATCTTCACTGGTTGCATGCCGGCCCTGATGACCCCATGCACCGCCCAGCGCAAACCGGACTTCGATGCGCTGGTGACCAAGGGACGCGAGCTGATCGATGTCGGCATGAGCGCCGTGGTCTACTGCGGCTCGATGGGCGACTGGCCGCTGCTGACTGAAGCCGAGCGTCAGGAAGGCGTGGCGCGGCTGGTCGCTGCCGGGGTGCCGACCATCGTCGGCACTGGCGCGGTGAACACCCGAGAAGCGGTTTCCCACGCAGCGCATGCGGCGAAAGTCGGCGCGCAAGGCTTGATGGTCATTCCGCGCGTGCTGTCCCGTGGCGCTTCGGCGACGGCGCAAAAGGCCCACTTCGCCGCGATCCTGCAAGCCGCACCGAACTTGCCGGCGGTGATTTACAACAGCCCTTACTACGGCTTCGCCACCCGCGCCGATCTGTTTTTCGAACTGCGTCGCGAATACCCGAACCTGATCGGCTTCAAGGAATTTGGTGGGGGCGCAGACCTGCGCTACGCGGCCGAGAACATCACCTCCAAGGACGAGGACGTGACGCTGATGGTCGGCGTCGACACGCAAGTGGTGCACGGCTTCGTCAACTGCAACGCCACCGGCGCCATTACCGGCATCGGCAACGCCCTGCCCCGCGAAGTGCTGCAACTGGTGGCGCTGAGCAAGCAGGCCGCGCAAGGCGATGCCAAGGCCCGGCGCCAGGCGCGGGAACTGGAGTCGGCGCTGGCCGTGCTGTCATCGTTCGACGAAGGTTGCGATCTGGTGCTGTATTACAAGCATCTGATGGTGCTCAACGGCGACAAGGAATACACCCTGCACTTCAACGAAAGCGACGTGCTGAGCGACTCGCAACGGCGCTATGCCGAGAAGCAGTATTCGCTGTTCCGTCACTGGTACGAAAACTGGTCCGCCGAGCAGAACTTCGCCTGACCGCCACCTGCCGCGAGTCATCACGATTCGCGGCAGGCCTCGCTCATTTCACAGGAAGACACCATGACTCTGACGGGCAACATGCTGATCGGCCAACAATCCGTGGCGGGCCATCGTCCGGCCTTTCGCGGGATTGATCCGACGACCAACCAGGCACTTGAACCGCAGTACGCCGGAGCGTCAGCCGAACAGGTGGAACAGGCCTGCGCCCTGGCCTGGGCGGCGCAAGATGCGTATCGCGAAACCAGCCTGAGCGCCCGTGCGGCATTTCTCGAAAGCATTGCCGAACACATCGAAAACCTTGGCGATGAACTGATCGAACGCGCCCACGCCGAAACCGGTCTGCCGCCTGCACGCCTCCAGGGCGAGCGTGGCCGCACCTGCTCGCAATTGCGCCTGTTCGCCCGTACGGTGCGCGCGGGTGAATGGCTGGATGTGCGCGTCGACAGTGCGCAACCGCAACGCCAGCCACTGCCGCGCTCCGACCTGCGCCAGCGGCAGATTGCCCTGGGGCCGGTCGCGGTGTTTGGTGCGAGCAACTTTCCCCTGGCATTTTCCGTGGCCGGTGGCGACACCGCTGCGGCATTGGCGGCTGGTTGCCCGGTGATCGTCAAGGCGCACAGCGCGCATCCCGGCACCAGCGAACTGGTCGGCCGCGCAGTCGCGCAAGCGGTCAAGGCCTGCGCTCTGCCCGAGGGCGTGTTTTCCTTGTTGTTCGATTCTGGCTACGAAGTCGGCATCGCATTGGTCAGCGACTGGCGCATCAAAGCCGCTGGTTTCACCGGCTCGCGCACTGGCGGTCTGGCCTTGATGAAAGTTGCGCAAGCGCGACCCGAGCCGATCCCGGTGTATGCGGAAATGAGCTCGATCAACCCGGTTTTGCTGTTTCCCGCCGCGCTGGAAAATCGCGCGCAGGCGTTGGCCGAAGGGTTTGTCGCGTCGCTGACACTGGGCGCCGGGCAGTTCTGCACCAACCCGGGATTGCTGATTGCCCGCAAAGGCCCGGCGCTCGACGGGTTCCTCAGCGCGGTGGCTGAACTGATCCCGCGCAGTGCGGCGCAAACCATGCTCACGCCCGGCATCTTCGGCGCCTGTCAAACAGGCGTGACGGCTCTGCAAGACAATCCCCGTGCGAGTGCGGTAGCGGTTGGCCAAGACGGCGGCGGCCCGAATCAGTGTCAGACGCATGTCTTCAGCACCGATGCAGCGAATTTTCTCGCCGATCAGCGTTTGCAGGCTGAGGTCTTCGGCGCGACAGCGCTGATCGTGCAATGCAGCAGTGACGAAGAAATCCGTCAGGTCTGCGCACATCTGGAAGGCCAACTGACCGCGACCCTGCACATGGATGACGCCGACCTTGCACTGGCGCGCACGTTGTTGCCAACCCTCGAGCGCAAGGCCGGGCGCTTGCTGGTCAACGGCTGGCCGACCGGCGTGGAAGTCTGCGATGCGATGGTCCATGGCGGGCCTTACCCGGCGTCCTCGGATGCGCGCAGCACCTCGGTGGGCACTGCGGCGATCCTGCGTTTCCTGCGGCCGGTGTGCTATCAGGATTTCCCCGACAGTCTGCTGCCAACGGCGCTGCAACAGACCAATCCGCTAAACCTTCGGCGCTTGCTCGATGGCCAACGGGAAGCGACACACCATGGCGAATAACCCTTCGCACGACATCGCGGTGGTCGGCGCGGGGATCATCGGCGTCGCTTGCGCACTGCGCCTGGCGCGTCAGGGTTTGCGCGTGGTGGTCATCGATCAGCAGGAACAGGGGCACGGCGCTTCGTTCGGCAATGCCGGGCATCTGGCCACCGAGCAGGTGTTTCCGATTGCTGATGTTTCGATCCTCAAGCGTTTGCCGGCCATGCTGATGGACCCGATGGGGCCGCTGCGTCTGGACTGGAAATACCTGCCGCGCGCCCTGCCGTGGTTCACCCGCTTGTTGCTGAATCTGCGGCCTGAGCCTTTTCAGAAAACCGTCGCCGGCTTGCGCGCGCTCAATGAAAGCAGCCTGGATGCGTGGCAGCGCTTGCTCAGCGATATCCAGCGCCCGGATCTGCTCAAGGTTGACGGCTCGTTACTGGTCTTCGAAAAACCTGAATCGCGGCAATTGCTCGAAGCCTTGCAGGCACGCCTGCATCAGCAGCAGGTGCCGGTGGATTACTGGCAGGCCGGGGCGATCCGCGAAACGGCGCCACAGCTCAGCGAACAGATTCAGGGCGGACTGTTTTTCCCGCGAACCGGGCATTTCCTTGATCCCTATCGGGTGGTCTGCGCACTGGTCGAAGCGGCTCGCAGCAGCGGCGTGAGTTTTCTCCAGCAGCAGGTTCAGGGCGGCTACGTGCAGGAGAACGGTGTTTTATTAGTGACCGGTAATGGCGGGGTAACGGCCAGACGCGTGTTACTGGCCTGCGGTGCGCATTCGGCGAAACTGACTGCCGCGCTGACTGGCAAGCAGGTACCGTTGGACACCGAACGTGGCTATCACCTGATGCTGCCGCACGAGCATGGTCGCCTGCCCTTCCCCGTCACCTCGCTGGAACGCAAGTTCATCATGACGCCGATGCGCGAAGGCCTGCGCCTGGCCGGCACGGTCGAATTCGCCGGGCTGGAGCGGCCGGCGAACATGGCGCGCGCCTGGCAGTTGCAGCGTCTGAGCCAAGGCCTGTTTCGCAAGGATCTGAACGCTAATGGCGCGACACCGTGGATGGGCTTTCGCCCGTCGCTGCCGGATTCCCTGCCGGTGATCGATCAGGTTTGCGACGGCAAGGTCTTGCTTGCCTTCGGTCATCAGCATCTAGGCCTGACTCAAGCGGCGCTGACGGCGGAATTGATCGGGCAGATGGTCTCAGGCGCGGCTCTCGCGCTGCCGAGTGTCGACGCCTACCGACTGGCACGTTTCTAAGCGTGCTTCAGCGCGTCGCCGTGATGCATGGCCAGGTGGCCGGTCTTGTCGCTCTTGACCTCGTATTGCGGCGCGTCTTTCGAGGCTGGCCGGTGGCGGCCCATGAACTCGGTGTCGCGGGTGTGCACCTTGACCACTTTGCCGTGAATCTCGCCGGCCTCGGAATTCCAGCGCACCGCATCGCCGACTTTGAATGAACTGCTCATCATTGCCTCCTCGCCTCTGGCTGTTGGTTTATGGAGCCGCGCGCGTCGGAGAAATTCCGCTTTTTTGCGAGGCGACCGAAGGCAGGCAAAAAAATCGAACGGCGAAAATCGCCTGCACCTCCAACCTGCACAAGCCGTAGAAAACGGCCATGACGAGGTGTGAGATGAATAACGATCAAGGCAAGCAAGGTGACGATCCGCTCCCAACCACGCCCGACCCGCTGAGTCCGGGGCGTACCGAGGTCGATCCGATGAAGGAACGCGGCATCGACGAACTGCCCGACAACGAAGGCGAAATCCCGCTGGACGATGACAGTACCGGCCTGGATCAGGAGCGTGTACGTCAGGAAACCGATAACGCCGAGATGGACGACCAGCCCAATCCGCGTTGAGCCTGAAACGGCAGCCATACGGCTGCCTTTCGGTTGCGCAATCAACAGCAGAATCAGGCAAGCATTTCACAGAAATGCACTACCTCGCGCTCCGACCCAGGCGCAACAATGGGCGTCCGACAACCCCATGGAGGATGCTCACATGCTCGTACAAGCCTACGGCGCCCACGCTGGCGACAAACCTCTTGAGCCGATGCAGATCAACCGCCGTGCCCCGGCGGCGCACGACGTGCAGATCGATATCGCTTTCTGCGGCATCTGCCATTCCGACTTGCATCAGGTGCGCGCCGAATGGGCTGGCACGCAATTCCCCTGCGTGCCCGGCCATGAAATCGTCGGCCGCGTCTCGGCGGTTGGCGATCACGTCAAAAACTACAAGGTCGGCGATCTGGTCGGTGTCGGCTGCATCGTCGACAGCTGCCAGCACTGCGATGACTGCGAATCCGGTCTGGAAAATTACTGCGACGGCATGATCGGCACCTACAATTTCCCGACCCCGGACGCACCGGGCTGGACCCTCGGCGGCTATTCGCAAAACATCGTCGTGCACGAGCGCTATGTGTTGCGCATCCGTCATCCCGAGGCGCAACTGGCAGCCGTCGCGCCGCTGCTCTGCGCCGGCATTACCACCTACTCGCCGCTGCGCCACTGGAACGCTGGCCCCGGCAAGAAAGTCGGCGTGGTCGGCATCGGTGGCCTGGGCCACATGGGCATCAAACTGGCCCACGCCATGGGCGCCCATGTCGTCGCCTTCACCACCTCCGAATCCAAGCGTGAAGCGGCCAAGGCTCTGGGGGCGGATGAAGTGGTGGTGTCGCGCAATGCCGAGGAAATGGCAGCACACACCAAGAGCTTCGACTTCATCCTCAATACCGTCGCAGCGCCGCACGATCTCGACGCCTTCCTCGTGCTGCTCAAGCGCGATGGCGCGTTGACCCTGGTCGGAGCGCCCGCATCGCCGCATCCGTCGCCGAACGTATTCAACCTGATCACCAAGCGGCGCACCATTGCCGGTTCAATGATCGGCGGCATTCCCGAGACCCAGGAGATGCTGGATTTCTGCGCCGAGCACGGCATCGTTTCCGACATCGAGTTGATCCGCGCCGACCAGATCAACGAGTCCTATGAGCGCATGCTCAAGGGCGACGTGAAATACCGCTTCGTCATCGACAACGCAACGCTCGCCGGCTAAGCGCAAGCGCCCATCGGCAGCGCAATGCTGCCGATGGTTCGAGTAATTCCATCGCGTAATTGACAGCGCCAGCGTTGCTCGCCAGAGTCGCACCCCTTTTTCCAACGCTGGGTGAACGGGGTCGCCATTGAACCAACAGACATTGTCCATGCGCCTGGAGCGCGTCGCTGCCCACGTGCCGGTCGGCGCGCGGCTGGCGGATATCGGCTCGGATCACGCCTATTTGCCGGTTGCCCTGATGCGCCGAGGCCTGATTACAGCGGCGGTGGCTGGCGAGGTCGCGCGCACGCCGTTCCACGCGGTGCAACGCACCGTCAATGACAACGATCTGCAAGGCCAGATCAGCGTGCGTCTGGCCGATGGTCTGGCGGCGATCAGGCCTGACGACGGCATCAGCGCCATCACCCTGTGCGGCATGGGCGGCGAAACTATTCGCGATATTTTCCAGAACGGCAAAGCTCACCTCAATGGCCACGAACGGCTGATCCTGCAACCCAACGGCGGCGAGCAAGCGCTGCGCCAGTGGTTGATGGATAACAGTTACCGGATCGTTTGCGAAGAAGTGCTGCACGAGAACCGCTTCGAATATGAAATCATCGTTGCCGAGCGGGCCTCTGATCCGGTGACTTACGATGCCAGGGAACTGTTTTTCGGACCGCTGCATCTGCAGGCGCGCTGCCCGGCATTTCTGCACAAATGGCAACGCAGGCTGAGTCAGCGGCAGAAGACGTTGGGGCAGTTTACGCGAGCGCAACAGGCGTTGCCGGAGGACAAAATTCTTGCGCTGAAGCAAGAGATGCAGTGGATCAGCGAATTGCTCGGGTGACTGCGCCGCCGTCTTCGCGAGCAGGCTCCCACACAGTTGACGGTGTTTCGTCAGGAGAAATGCAATTTCCTGTAGGAGCGAGCCTGCTCGCGAAAGCGGTGTGGCAAGCTACACAGCAACCAAGTTGGCCGCAGCCGTCGGAAAAACAAAAAGCCTGCTGTTAAAAGCAGGCTTTTTCGTGGGTCGTGAACTTACTTCTGCTGCGTCAGCGCCGAGTAGCTGTTCATCAGGTTGCGATAGTTGGGGATACGCTGCGACAGCAGGTTACCCAGGCCTTCAATGTCGTTGCGCCAGTCGCGGTGCAGCTCACAGGCCACCGAGAACCAGTTCATCATCTGCGCGCCAGCCTGAGTCATGCGGCTCCACGCGGCTTGCTGAACAGTGGTGTTGAAGGTGCCGGACGCAT
>NZ_WBRZ01000089.1:0-19433 GCF_008923895.1 Pseudomonas sp. GXM4 | reverse complement strand
AAAGCGGTGGGTCAGTCAGCAAAATGCTGAACGGGCCGCCGCCTTCGCGAGCAGGCTCGCTCCCACAGGTTCGTGTTTGCTTGGCGAATCTACTCAGAGGGCGAAGGGCAACGGTGTATTGACCTTCTGCCGCTGCGCCAGGCGCTGCTCGAATTCCTGCGGATCGTGAATCAACACATCCTGCCCGGCGAACTGTTCGGCGGCGATCAAGCGTGACAGCCAGAACCGCACACAAGCCACACGCAACATCGTTGGCCAGAGCTCAGCCTCCGCCGCCGTGAACGGGCGCAGCGCCGCGTAGGCACCGAGGAATGCCCGGGCGCGCGGGCCATCGATCACGCCCTCCTCGTCCGAACACCAGTCATTCAAGGCAATTGCCACGTCATACAGCATCGGCCCCGAGCAGGCGTTGTAGAAGTCGATCAGGCCGGTCAGGTGGGTGCCTTCGAACATGGCGTTGTCGCGGAACAGGTCGGCGTGAATGTTCGCCCGAGGCAGTGCAAGGATCTTGTCTTTGCGCTCGGTGATCTCATCCATCGCCTTTTGCAGCAAGGCACGCGGCTCATCGCTCAGGTGCGAGAGAAATTCAGTGCCCTCCTCCAGCATCCAGTCCAGACCACGATCGGTCTTGCGCTTGATCATGCGCTCGCCCTGGGTCGCCAGGTGCAGATGCGCCTGCAACTCGCCGACCTGGGCACAATGCTGGGCGTTGGCGACTTTGATGTGCTTGCCGGACAGGCGCGGTTGCAGCAGCGCCGGTTTGCCTTTGAGCTCACGCAGGGCCAAGCCGTCGGTGGTGCGCAGGGCGTAAGGCACCGGCAGTTCGGCTTCGTGCAGCACGTCGAGCAGGTCGATGAAGAACGGCATCTCTTGCACCGGGCCGCGCTCGACCAGGGTCAGGACAAACTCGCCCTGCTCCAGGCTGATGAAGAAATTGGTGTTTTCGCTGCCGGCGGCGATCCCCTGGAAATCAAGCAGACGGCCGAGCCCGTAAGGGGCGAGAAAGGTTTCCAGCTCGGGCCGAGCCAGGGGAGTGAACACAGACATGTCTTAACTGCCAGTACGGGCGCCGCAACGGCGGCGCCGGGTGAATTAAAAACCTACTTCCATTCGAATATCTTCCATGACGGGATCAGCATATCCGGCTGATCCGAACGGATGAAATTGGCATCCGTCCCGTCGGCGCGCACCAGAAAGTACGGCGGCGCGCCCTTCGGCGTGACCTTGATCGCATAGAGGAAACCGTTCTGGCGGTACTCCTGAATAGTCTTGTCGCCCTCCGTGCGGATGGTGACCTCGGGGTCGCCGCCCGGCGCATCATCCGCCGCCATCGCGGCCAGTGGTGAGACAGCGATCAACCCGACCAGCAGCAAGCGATTTAACGTACGCATGATAACCTTGTCCCTTTGTCGTCAACGGTCCCGCTATTCTAGCCCCGGACCCGCCGAAAAGGTTGATCCTGCTCATGAGCCAAGCCCCCCTCGTCCTGGTGGACGGTTCGTCTTACCTGTACCGCGCCTTTCATGCACTGCCACCACTGACCACGTCCAAAGGCCTGCCGACCGGTGCGGTCAAAGGCGTGCTGAACATGCTCAAGAGTCTGCGCAAGCAGTACCCGGACAGCCCCTTCGCCGTAGTGTTCGACGCCAAGGGCGGGACATTTCGCGATGAGATGTACGCCGAATACAAGGCCAACCGGCCAAGCATGCCCGATGACATGCGCGTGCAGATCGAGCCGCTGCACCAGAGCGTGATCGCCCTCGGCTTCCCGCTGCTGTGCGTCGACGGCGTCGAGGCCGACGACGTGATCGGCACCTTGGCGCGCAGCAGCGCGGCGGCGGATCGCCCGGTGATCATCTCCACCGGTGACAAGGACATGGCGCAACTGGTCGATGGCCACATTACCTTGGTCAACACCATGTCCGGTAGCTCGATGGATGTGGAGGGCGTTAAGGAGAAATTTGGCGTCGCACCGGAGCAGATCATCGATTATCTGGCGCTGATGGGCGATTCGTCCGACAACATCCCGGGCGTGCCGGGCATCGGCCCGAAGACGGCGTCCGGCCTGCTGGTTGGCGTCAACGGCGGTCTGACCGAGCTGTACGCCAACCTCGACATCGTGCCGACCCTGCCGATCCGTGGCGCAAAAACCTTGCCGGCCAAGCTCGAAGAGCACCGGGAGATGGCTTTCCTGTCCTATCAACTGGCGACCATCAAGGTCGACGTGCCACTGGATATCGGCCTCGATGATCTGCAGATGGGCCAGGAGGATCCGGCCAAACTCTACGAGCTGTACACCCTGCTGGAATTCAAGAGCTGGCTCAATGATCTGGATCGCGATGCCAAGCGTCTGGAACTGAGCGCGGCGGCCGAACCTGCGCCGGCGGGCGATCTGTTCAGCGCCCCGCAAGCCGAGGCACCTGTTGCTCCTGTCGAGGCCGCCTACGAAACCATCCTCGATCAGGCCCGCTTCGACGTCTGGCTGGAAAAACTGCGCAACGCCAGGCTGATCGCCTTCGACACCGAGACCACCGGCATCGACGCGCAGCAGGCGCAACTGGTTGGCCTGTCGTTCGCCGTACAGGCCAACGAAGCCGCGTACATCCCGCTGACCCATTCCTACATCGGCGTGCCGGAGCAGTTGGATCGCGACACCGTGCTGCGCGCACTCAAGCCGATTCTGGAAGACCCGAACAAGCTCAAGGTCGGCCAGCACGCCAAGTTCGACATGAACATTCTGGCCAACTGCGCCATTGGCGGCGATCAGAGTGAAGGCATCAGCGTGCGCGGCATCGCCTTCGACACGATGCTCGAGTCCTACGTGCTCAACTCCACCGCGACCCGCCACGACATGGACAGCCTCGCGCAAAAGTATCTCGACCACACCACGGTGAGCTTCCAGGACATCGCCGGCAAAGGTGCCAAGCAACTGACCTTCGACCAGATCGCCCTGGAACAGGCCGGGCCGTACGCCGCTGAAGACGCCGACATCACCCTGCGCCTGCATCAGACCCTGTTCGACAAGCTCAGCGCGATTCCGAGTCTGGCCAGCGTGCTGACCGACATCGAAATCCCGCTGGTACCGGTGCTGGCGCGCATCGAACGCCAGGGCGCGTTCGTCGATGCCGAGTTGCTGGGCATTCAGAGCATCGAGCTGGGCAACAAAATGGTCGCGCTGGAGCGTGAAGCCTTCGAAATCGCCGGGGAAGAATTCAACCTCGGCTCGCCGAAGCAGCTGGGCGTGATTCTTTATGAAAAGCTCGGCCTGCCGGTGCTGAAGAAAACCGCCAAAGGCCAGCCCTCCACCGCTGAAGAAGTGCTGGCGAAACTCGCCGAAGACGATCACCGCTTGCCGAAGGTGCTGATGGAGCACCGTTCGATGAGCAAGCTGAAAAGCACCTACACCGATCGCCTGCCAGAGCAGATCAACCCGCGCACCGGACGTATTCACACCTCGTATCATCAGGCTGTGGCGTCCACCGGGCGTTTGTCCTCCAGTGATCCGAACCTGCAGAACATCCCGGTACGCACAGCCGAAGGCCGGCGCATTCGTCAGGCATTCGTCGCGCCGAAGGGCTACAAACTACTGGCGGCGGACTATTCGCAGATCGAACTGCGGATCATGGCGCACCTGTCCCGCGACGAAGGCCTGATGAACGCCTTCCGCAACAATCTCGACGTGCACACTGCAACCGCTGCCGAAGTATTCAAGGTCGAGCTTGATCAAGTGACCTCGGACCAGCGCCGCAGCGCCAAGGCGATCAACTTCGGTCTGATCTACGGCATGGGCGCGCAGAAGCTCGGCAAGGACATCGGCGTCGACACCAAGACCGCCAAGGCTTACATCGACACTTACTTCGCTCGTTATCCAGGCGTGCGCGAATACATGGAGCGTACCCGCGCGCAGGCGGCGGATCAGGGTTACGTTGAAACTTTCTTCGGCCGTCGCCTGTACTTGCCGGAGATCAACTCGAACAAGCCGCAGGAACGCGCCGCCGCTGAACGCACGGCGATCAACGCGCCGATGCAGGGCACGGCAGCGGACATCATCAAGAAAGCCATGGTGGCTGTGGATAACTGGCTGACCACGTCGGGTCTGGACGCGCGGGTCATCCTGCAAGTGCACGACGAACTGGTGCTGGAGGTTCGCGAGGATCTGGTCGAGCAGGTCAGCGCCGAGATTCGTACGCACATGAGCGAAGCGGCGAAACTGGATGTACCGCTGCTGGTGGAAGTTGGCGTGGGCAACAACTGGGATGAGGCGCACTAAGTTTTGGCAGAGTTGCCGCGACCTACCGTCGCGGCAACTGCCGGGAATCCGGCTTAGATCGAAAAACGCTTGAGGCTATTCCAAAGCTTTTTGAAAAAAATCTGAACTAATCTGTCGGCCGAACACTCAGAGGTACTGAATGGCTGGTGAAGCCCTTCGATGCTCCTATGTTGTGTTAAGTGTTGGCAGATATCTGAACCCCGCCCTAGCGGTTCGGAACTTGAACCCCGGAACTTCTCCCTCCCCAATGAAGTCCGGGGCTTTTTTTGCCCAAAAATCGGCTGAAGCGCGGCCATGCTGCGTTAAAAGCATCGCTAAAAAAGCTCATTTAGGTCCCCTAACTCCGCTTTTTAGCGCTACTTTTGCCTTGCCTGGCCACACTACAACCAATTTTTCCCCATTCTGAATTTACTCGGCAGCGGCCTCGGCGCCTTTGTCTGCCAGTTCCATCCAGTTGGCCAATACAGTGTAGGCCTCTTCCAGGCCCATGCGTTTTGGTGCGGAGAACAACTGGATGGTGATCGAGTCGCCCCAGCCTTTGCGGATTTCCGACTGTACTTTCAGCAGGGTGTTCTTGGCTGCGCCGTAGGTGAGCTTGTCGGCCTTGGTCAGCAGGATGTGCATCGGCATGCCGGCGGCGACGGCCCAGTCGAGCATCAGCAGGTCGAAGTCGGTCATCGGATGGCGGATGTCCATCATCAGGATCAGACCTTTCAAACTCTCCCGACCACCGAGGTAAGCCTCGAGGTGGCGCTGCCAGTGTTGCTTGAGCGGGATCGGTACTTTTGCATAACCGTACCCCGGCAGGTCGACCAGACGGCGATCATCGTCTAGCTTGAAGAAGTTCAACAGCTGTGTGCGACCCGGAGTTTTCGAGGTGCGCGCCAGGCTGGCGTGGGTCAGGGTGTTCAGCGCGCTGGATTTGCCAGCGTTGGAACGACCGGCAAACGCCACTTCGAAGCCTTCGTCGTCTGGGCATTGATCGACTTTGGCGGCACTGAGCATGAACGTGGACTGTTGGCACAGGCCGAGGATGGGATTCTTGAGTTGCATGGGATTTCCGATGTGGGCGGCGCCGGGATTGGGCGCGGAACGCGGTGTCGCTTCCGTTTCAGTGACGCCAGTATATAATGCCGCAGATTTTGTGTGTGCTTTGTCCCAGCGAAGGATGAAGTTCACGAGAGCGACAGACTTTGATTGCGCATTAGAACGCAGAAAGCTCTCAACCCTGAAAAGGTCGTTTTATGACGAAATGGCTGCTGGCTGCCGGAGTCTTGATGCCGCTTTACAGCGCACAGGCTACACAGGATCCGGAAGCTGTGTACAACCGTGTTTGTGGTGCCTGTCATTCCGGCCAACTACCCATGGCGCCCGCAAGAGGCGATCAGGAAGCTTGGACGCCGAGGTTGGCGAAAGGTATGGGGACGCTGGTGCAACACGTGACCCAGGGTTTCAAGGCGATGCCGCCGCGTGGTTTGTGCATGGACTGCAGTGCCGAGGATTACCAGGCCATCATCCTGTGGATGAGCGAGAGTAAGCCCGGTCCATAACTTAACCCTTAGCCGTAGTTGGATTAGCTGATGAACAAATTGATCGTGAGTCTGCTGTTGACCGTGGGAATTTCAGGTGTCGCCCATGCTGCCGGCGATGCCGCAGCAGGCCAGGCCAAAGCTGCCGTGTGCGGAGCCTGTCACGGCCCGGACGGCAACAGCATGGCGCCAAACTTTCCGAAACTGGCAGGTCAAGGTGAACGCTACCTCGACAAGCAATTGCACGACATCAAGTCGGGCAAGCGCGTGGTGCTGGAAATGACCGGGCTGCTGACCAACCTGAACGATCAGGATCTGGCCGACATCGCCGCGTACTTCGCCAGCCAGAAAGGCAGCGTCGGCGCCGCCGATCCGAAGATCGTCGCTCGCGGTGAAGCGCTGTTCCGTGGCGGCAACCTGGAAAAAGGTCTGCCAGCCTGCACCGGCTGCCACTCGCCGAACGGCTCCGGCAATGCCGCCGCAGGCTTCCCACACTTGGGTGGCCAGCACGCTCAATACATCGCCAAGCAACTGACCGATTTCCGCAAGGAAGACGGCGGTCGCGCCAACGACGGCGACGCAATGACCATGCGCACCATCGCACGCAAGCTGAGCGACGAAGACATCGCTGCGGTTTCCAGCTACATCCAGGGCCTGCACTGAGGCCCTTATTCGAGGGTTGCACGAGGCGCGTAACGCCTGCGACGTTAACGCTCGATTAATCCTTCGCAGCAAGTATAAAAAGGGTGGCTTTGGCCGCCCTTTTTTGTGGCCGCTGCCGTTACACTACAGCACTCATGCCCGCCAGGATCTGTGTCGCAACAGGTCGAGCGAGGCGACCCAAATTGTTCAGGAGTAAAGCATGCGTAATCTGATCATCAGCGCCGCCCTCGTCGCTGCCAGCCTGTTCGGCGTCACCGCCCAGGCCGCTGAAGCCCCTGCCGCCCCTTACGTCGAACTGGCCAACCCGGTGCCGGTGGCAAAGCCTGGCAAGATCGAAGTGGTCGAGCTGTTCTGGTACGGCTGCCCGCATTGCTACGCTTTTGAGCCAGTGATCAATCCATGGGTTGAAAAACTGCCGTCCGACGTCAACTTCGTGCGCATTCCCGCCATGTTCGGCGGCCCATGGGACGCTCACGGTCAGATGTTCCTGACTCTGGAAGCCATGGGTGTCGAGCATCAGGTACACAACGCCGTGTTCAACGCGATCCAGAAAGAGCACAAGAAGCTCACCGACAAGAACGACATGGCTGACTTCCTCGCCACTCAAGGCGTGGACAAGGACAAGTTCCTCGCCACTTTCGACTCGTTCGCTATCAAAGGCCAGATCGTCAAGGCCCGTGAGCTGGCGAAGAAGTACGAAATCACTGGCGTGCCAACCATGATCGTCAATGGTAAATACCGCTTCGACATCGGCTCTGCCGGTGGTGCCGAGCAAGCATTGAAGCTGGCTGACGATCTGGTCGCCAAAGAGCGAGCGGCTAACAAGGCTGCTGCCAACTAAGCGCGGCATTCGCCATGCGCCGCTGGAAGTCCGAACGCATCGTTGGCCTGCATGATCCGCAGGTCAACGAGCATCATCTGGCGTCTACGGGCCTGCCCGCAGACCAGCGTCTGCGCTTGCTCAGCTTCAACATTCAGGTCGGCATCAGCACCGAGCGCTATCGACATTACCTGACCCGCAGCTGGCAGCATCTGCTGCCGCACACCGGGCGCTCCGGCAATCTGCAGAAGATCGGTGACCTGCTCGGCGACTTCGACCTGGTCGCGCTGCAGGAAGCCGATGGCGGCAGCCTGCGTTCAGGCTACGTCAATCAGGTCGAACATCTGGCCCACCTCGGCGCCTTTCCCTACTGGTATCAACAACTCAATCGCAACCTCGGTCGACTGGCCCAGCACAGCAATGGCGTGCTCAGTCGCCTGAAGCCGTGGGCGATCGAGGACCACCCGCTGCCCGGCCCGAAAGGTCGCGGCGCGATCCTGCTGCGCTTCGGCGAAGGTCCGGAAGCGCTGGTGGTGGTGATGATGCACCTGGCCCTCGGCGCGCGGACGCGCAGCCTGCAACTGGCCTACATTCGTGATTTGATCAGCGGCTACAAGCATCAGGTGCTGATGGGCGACATGAATACCCATGCCAGCGACCTGCTCGAACACTCGCCGCTACGCGATCTCGGCCTGCTGGCCCCGCAGGTGGAAGCGACCTTCCCCAGCTGGCGCCCACAGCGTTGCCTCGATCATATCCTGCTCAGCCCGACCCTGACCCTGGAAAAGGTCGAGGTGCTGGCCCAGCCCATTTCCGATCACCTGCCGGTCGCGGTGGAAATTCGTCTGCCGGGTTCGCTCACGGCTGACGCATTGCCCGCGTTGAGCCCTGCCCCTCGCGGAACCTGTGAATGAGCGACGACGCCCAGCGCTGGAAAGAGAAGTACCTCAAGAGCATCGAACAGCAGGACAAGCTCGAACGCCGCTGGGCCGCGCGACTCGACCTGCTGCGGCGCGGTCTGGTGCGCAGCACGCTGGCGGCCGAGGGCACCGACAAGGTCGTCGATCAGTGCATGAAGGAAATGCGCGAAGTAGTGCGTACCGATGACATGGACGCCGGCCTCGCCGCATTACTGCCGCGTCTGGAAAAAGCCGTGCTCGACTCCGAGCAGCGCCGTGAAACGCGCATTGATCAGGTCAGCACCGCGCTGACCGCGCTGGTCACCCAGTTGCAGGCCCTGCCACTGCCGCGCGAAGTCGCGCAACCGCTGAAGAAATTTGCCAAACAACTGGACAGCCGCGTCGGTCAGGCACGGGAAATGCCGCTGCTGCTGAGCGAACTCAGTGGTTTGCAGGGCAAGGCCTTGAGTCAGTTGGAGACTCCTGCCGAGCCAGGCCGGCCGGGGTTGTTGCAGCGTTTGTTTGGTAGTCGCGACAGTGAAGAAGCAGTTGCACCGGCGGCAGACATACCAGCAACACCAGTGCCGCAGCCGGTCGAAGCTCAGCAGCCTGAACCGGAGCCTGCGCAATCGGCACCGGTGGCCAACGCTGAGCCAACGATCGCAGCGCCCGAGACCGTCATCGAAACGCCCGCTCAGACGCCGCCTGATGAGCCGGAAGTCGTTGCGTTCGCTGCGCCTGTGGTCGTCGTTGAAGCCGAGCCAGTGCAGGTTGAACCAGCCGCTGACACCGAGATAACCGTCGCTGCGCAAGTAACCGAAGCACTCAACCCCGACGAACTGATCCACCCCGACGATCCGTCGCCGCTGCTCCTCGACAGCCTGCCCTTGCCCGAGCCGATCGCTCAGGCCTTGGCCGCCATCGACCCGGAGCAGTCGGAGCACGACATCCTCTTCGCTCTGCCGGATTCCCCGGAGCCGTCCTACAGCTCCGTAGCCAGACATATCGAAGACACGCTGATCGGCCTGCTCGACGACCTGACCCTGCCCGAGCGTCATCGGCCGCAAGCGGAAGCCATGCGCGAACGGCTCAAACACGGGCTGAACTGGTACGAACTGCTGCCGATCCTCGACGATCTGGCGACCTTGATGCTGGCGATTACCGACAGCGGGCAGCATGAATTCGAAGCCTATCTGCAGCAACTCAATGAACGCCTTGAAGCGTTCCAGAGCAACCTGCAAGCGGCCAGCGAAGGGCATGCCGACAACAGCTCGGCGGCGCGGGCCATGGACACGCAGATTCGTGAGCAGGTCGACGGCTTGCAGAGCAGCGTCCAGCAAGCAGCCGACCTGGATGACCTCAAGCATGTGCTGGAGAATCATCTGGAAGGCCTGCTGGGAACGATGGACCAGCACCAGAAGCAGCGCGACGCCCGCGAACAGGAAGTCGCCGCCAGGTTGAAGAGCCTGTCGGAGCGCGTGGCGCATATGGAGCAGGAAGCCATGGGCTTCCGTGAACACCTTGAAGAGCAGCGGCAGAAAGCCCTGATCGATCCGTTGACCGGCCTGCCCAACCGCGCGGCGTGGAGTGAACGCCTGGAGCATGAAATCCAGCAATGGCAGCAGCACGGCAACACCCTCAGTCTGGCCATGCTCGACCTCGATCACTTCAAGCGCATCAACGACAGCTACGGCCACCTAGCGGGCGACAAAGTCCTGAAGATCATCGCGACAGTGCTGCGCAAACGCCTGCGCGGCTCGGATTTCATCGCCCGTTTCGGCGGTGAAGAGTTCGTGCTGTTGCTGCCCGCGACGCCACCAGCGGTGGGCGCGAAACTGCTGGAAACCCTGCGCGCGGCGATCGAAGCCTGCCCGTTTCATTTCAAGGGCGAGCGAGTGACTATCACCATTTCCATGGGACTCGCGTCATTTCGGGTGGGAGAACACAGCGATCTGGTGCTGAAAAGAGCCGATCAGGCGCTGTACCGGGCAAAAAACGCCGGGCGCAACCGAGTCGAGCTCGGCTAAGGCAATTGTTCCATTTTGTTTAAATCCGCCCGCTGGCGGACTCTGAGCAAATCCGTACGTTACACTGTTGCATTATCGTTTTCAGCGTATCGTCCTCTGCCATGAAATTCCTTGCCCTTGTTGCCTCGTTGTTCGTCCTCGCTGGTTGCGCCAGCGGTCCGCGCTATGACACCAGCCACCCTTCGGCCAATTACGACAGCCGCATCCAGTTTGTTGTGGTGCATTACACCTCGGCGTCGCTGGAGCGTTCGCTGCAATTGCTGACCCATGGCGACGTCAGCAGCCATTACCTGATCGGCGATGACAAGAGCGGCACGATTTACAAGCTCATGGACGAAACCCAGCGCGCCTGGCACGCCGGCGAAAGTCAGTGGCAGGGCCGTACCTGGCTGAACTCCAGTTCCATCGGCATCGAAATCGTCAATCCCGGCTACAAGGACACCTCGACAGGGCGCCTGTGGTATCCGTACAGCGAAGCGCAGATCGAATCGTTGATCACCCTGCTCAAGGACATCAGCAAACGCAACGGCATCAGCCCGCGGCACATCATCGGTCACAGCGACATCGCGCCGTTGCGCAAGCTTGATCCGGGGCCACTGTTCCCCTGGAAACGTCTCGCCGCCGAAGGCCTTGGCCTGTGGCCGAACGAGCAAGCGGTGGCGCGTCAGCAGGCGGTGTTCAACAGTAACCCGCTGCCGGAGATCGGCTGGTTCCAGGCGCAACTCGCGCGTCTGGGTTACGACACACCGCAGACCGGCGAGCTGGACGTCGCCACGCGCCACGTCCTCGCCGCGTTCCAGATGCATTACCGCCCTGCCCGCTTCGACGGCACGCCAGATGCGCAAACCGCAGCACTTCTGCTGGTCCTCAATCAGACAAAATAATGACGCCCGCCCGACGGTCAGGGCGAAATCGCAATCAGCAGCTATAACTCATGGTAATTCTTCGGAAAATCCCTGATGGCTGCGACCCGAGAGACGCTGCGTAGCTGGTTTTATCGCCCTGTTTTTTTGGCGATGATCGCGGCTGTCCTCAGCGCCAGCCTGCTGATTGCCGGCGGTATGTTCGCGGCGATGCGCCAGATGGAAATGCGCGAGAGCCAGGAAATGAACGCCCAAGGCGAGCGTTTCCTCGCGCGCCTCGAACAATTGTTCGGCCAGTTGCGCGAAAGTCTCGACGACCTTGAAGCCCAGCCCTTGCGCGGCTGCGACGAAGAAATGATCGCGACTTTGCAGCAAGTCACCTTCAACTACCGCTTCGTCTACGAAGCCGCATATATGGACGCTTCGCGGTTCTGCTCCAACCGTCCGCGCCAAGAAGGTCTGTCGTTGGTGCGCGCGCCGGACATTCAGGGCCCGACCTACAGCTATTGGCTGAACACCACCACCGAACCCGATGAAAACCGCGCGGCGCTGATGCTCGGTCGCGGCAATTTTCGTGTCGCTACCTCGCGTGGGCATTTGACCGACATGGTCGATCTGTCGCCCGGCAGCAGCTTGCTGGTGGTGCTCGATCACGGCACTCGAGCGATTCCGGTGCTCGGCACCGCACAGACCTGGCCACCGACCGAACCCTGGCCCCCGAAGAGCCGTGATGCGCTGCAAGTCACGCAAACGCGGCTGATCTATCGCATGCCCACCGACAACCCGGAATATCAATTGGTGCTGATCACGCCGCGCACGGGCATGCACGTCCCGGCGGTGTGGTGGTGGCTGTTGCCGGTGTGCCTGATCGCCGGCGCCGTTGTCGGCTTTCTGACCTTGCTACTGGTGCGTCAGCGCCAGTCGCTGGATGCCGAGCTGCACGGGGCGATCCGCCGGGGTGAGTTGCAGGTGCTGTATCAGCCGATCTTCGATCTCGACAGCCGCAACTGCGTCGGCGCCGAAGCGCTGCTGCGCTGGCGGCGCCCGGACGGCACGCTGACCAGTCCCGACCTGTTCATTCCCATGGCGGAGAACACCGGGCAGATCCGGCAGATGACCGACTTCGTCTTGCAGCGTCTGCTCGAACAGCTGGGTCAGTTACTGCGCGCCAATCCGCAGCTGTATATCTCGGTGAACCTCGCGGCCTGCGATGTCATGGTGCCGCGCATCGGCCAGGTCATGGCGCGGCTGCTCGCGTTGCACCGTGTCGCCGCGCGGCAGATAGCCTTCGAAGTCACTGAGCGGGGCCTGATTGATGTGGTGGTGGCGCGGGAAAACCTGCAAGCCTTGCGCGACGTCGGCCATCAGGTGCTGATCGATGATTTCGGCACCGGCTATTGCAGCCTCGCCTATCTGCAGACCTTGCCAGTGGACTGCCTGAAGATCGATAAGGCGTTCATCGATGCGCTCGGCCATGACGCAGCGAGCAGCGGCGTCGCTCCGCACATCATTCACATGGCGCAGGCGCTGGATCTGAAAGTGATTGCCGAAGGCATCGAGCTGGAATCCCAGGCAGCGCTGCTCAGCAGTGAGGGGGTCAAGTTCGGTCAGGGCTGGCTGTTCGCCCACGCACTGAGCGCCGTGCAATTCATCGAACTGATCACCCGCGGCAGGCGCCTTGCCGCGCGGCGTATGGACGACGAAGCCTAGACGGCCAGCGCCATGTAGAACTGGGTGCCCTGCCCCGGCCGCGAATAAACGCCCATGCGTCCGCCGTGCAACTGGACGATTTCCTTGCACAGCGCCAGGCCGAGCCCGGCGCCGCCCTTCTTGCGCCCGACCTGCACGAACGGCTCGAAAATCCGCCCCTGCTGGCCGTAGGCAATGCCTTCGCCATTGTCTTCGACACTGATGATGACCCGCTCGCCATGGCGGCGCGCCTGCAGCCGGATCTGCCCGTCGCGGGCGGTGTGCCGCAAGGCGTTGTCGATCAGATTGTCGAGGACGCGATCGAGTTGCGCCTGATCAGCCTGCAACCTCGGCAGCGGGCCTTGAATCTCGACGTTCAGCGCCACACCTTTGGCCGCAGCCACGTCGGCAAAGCGCAGTTGCGCCTGCTCCAGCAGGTCCTCAATGGAACATGGCGCCAGGGTGAGTTTCTGTAGACCGTTCTGGTAGCGCGAGAAATTCAGCAGGTCGTTGATCAACTGCATCAGGCGCTGCATTTCTTCGTTGACCGTATCCAGCAGGTCAGCTTCGCGCGATTCCGCCGGGAACTTGGCCCGCTCGCGAAACAGCCCGAAGGCCATGTGCATGCCCGTCACCGGCGTGCGCAGCTCGTGGGAAGCGCGCAAGACAAACTCACTGCGCACGCGCTCGAACGCGCGTTGCTCGGTGACGTCGTGCAGCACCATCACCGCGCCGAGAATATGCCCCTGGGTATGACTGACCGGCGTCAGGCTGTAGGTCAGCAGGCGCGATTCGCCATCGACTTCGATACTCAGATCTTCCGGCGCACGCTCCAGCGTGCCGCCGCGCAGGACCAATTGCAGTTGCGCATCCAGCTCCGGGCGCCCGAGTGCGGTGCCCAAGCCTTGGCCGAGGCGGTCGTCTTCCCAGCCCAACTGGCGCTGAGCCACAGGATTGAGGTGTTCGAGCTGGCCCTGGCGGTCGATCATCAACAAACCGTCGTCGATACTGTCGAGCACCGCTTGCAAACGCTGCTGACCGGCCAACAGTTCGTCGACATTCATCGCCTGGTGTTCGCGCAACGCCTCGGCCATCAGGCCGAAGCGTCGCGACAGCAGGTTGACTTCCATGGCCGTGGAAATCGGCAGGGTCACGTCATAGTTGCCCTGGCCGATGTTGTCGGCAGCCTTGGCCAGCGCTTCGATCGGTGCGCCGAAACGTCGGGCGATGCCCTGGGCAGTGACGAAACCGATGATCAGCACCGCCAGCCCGACCAGGCCAAGCAGCCCGGCAATCAGCAAGGCCCGTTCGCGGGCAGCGTGCTGGACGGCATTGATGGTTTCCAGTGCGTGTTTGTGCTCAGCGATCAAACCGTTACGGAGAATATTGAAGCGCTCGCGGAAATCCGCGCTGGTGCTCGCGTTCTTCGCCGCTTCGGCGGTCACGTCGAATGAGGCGAGGAAGTTCAGGTAGTCGGCCTTGGCTTGGCGGAAACCGTAAGGCTGGTCATCGCCCTCCGGCTGCTGGGCGATGCCTTGGTCGAGCAACTCGAAGTAGTGCTGTTTGGACGCTTCGAACGCAACGGGATCGGGTTTTTCGGCGAGCATGATGATCAATTGATCACCGAGGGTCTGGCGCAGCTTGAGGCCCAGATCCAGGGTGACGAAGTTGCTGCGCACCAGCGCTTCCTGTGACCCGGCCATCTGCATCACGCTGACCAGCCCGAGCAAGAGCCCGAGCAAGGCCACGGTGATCAACGCAGAAATGCTCAGGAACAGGCGCGTGCGCAGCTTGATCGCCAGTTTCATCGCGCAGTGCTCACAGGTTGTACTGCTTGCGTTTGCGATACAGGGTCGAGGCGTCGATGCCGAGGGTTTTCGCCGCTTGATCCAGAGTGCCGGCGGTGGCCAGCACCGCGCCGATGTGCGCTTTCTCCAGCTCGTCCAGGCTCAGTGCCGCGCCGACCCGTGGGGCGTTGTTGGCCGGTTGTTCGGCCATGCCCAGGTGGCTGATTTCCACGCGTTCCTGCGGGCAGATGATGCTGGCACGCTCGACGACGTTGCGCAGTTCGCGAATATTGCCCGGCCAGCGATAACCGAGCAGTGCTTCCCGGGCCTCATCGCTGAAGCCGCGCGCCGGGCGTGCGTACTCTTTGACGAAACGCGCAAGGAAGCGATCGGCGAGGGTCAGGATGTCTTCGGCGCGCTCGCGCAATGGCGGTAGATGCAGGGTGATGACGTTGAGGCGATAGAGCAGGTCTTCGCGGAAACGGCCGTCGCGGACCATGTCTTCGAGGTTGAGGTTGGTGGCGGCGAGGATGCGCACATCGGCGCGGCGAGTGACCGGGTCGCCGACCCGCTCGTATTCCTTGTCTTGAATGAAACGCAGCAACTTGGGTTGCAAAGTCAGCGGAAAGTCGCCGATCTCGTCGAGAAACAGCGTGCCGCCGTCGGCCTGGTTGACCCGACCCAAAGTACTTTCGCTGGCGCCGGTGAACGCGCCACGGCTATGGCCGAACAGCTCGCTTTCCATCAGCTCGGCAGTCAGCGACGGGCAGTTGATAGTGACGCAGGATTTCTTCTCGCGCTTGCTCCAGCCGTGGATCGCACGGGCCAGCTCACCTTTACCCGTGCCGGACTCGCCAAGGATAAGAATGTTGGCGTCGGTGCTTGCGACCTGCCGGGCCGTTTCCAGCACGACTTTCATCGCCGGGCTGTGGGAATCGAGACCGTCTTTCGGTTTGCGGATCTCGCCTTCCAGCGCTTCAAGGCGCGCGGAGAGCTGGCGCACTTCCAGCTGCTTGGCGGTGGCCAGGCGCAGTTGATCAGGGCTGCATGGCTTGACCAGATAATCGGCGGCGCCAGCCTGGATGGCATCAACCGCGGTGTCGACCGCCGAATGGGCGGTGACGATCACTACGCGCATCCACGGCGCCTGAATGCGCATCTGCGCGAGGACGTCGAGACCGTTGTCCTCGCCCAGGCGCAAATCAAGGAAGCACAGATCGAAGACCTGACGTTGCAGCAAAGCATCGGCCTGGGCTGCGCTATTGGCAGTGGCTACCGTATAGCCTTCGTCTTCGAGGCAATAACGAAACGTACGCAGGATGGCGGATTCATCGTCCACCAGCAGAATGCGGCCTTGTTGCTCAGTGGCAGATTCCATTTTTCCTACGCTCCATAGTGATTAGTCTTGGGTTAGTCCCGGAAAAATCGGGCAAGTTGCATGGTTGATTCTGAACGATACCAGCCATAGGAGGGTAGCTCTCTACTGCCATAACGGCCAATTCATTGATTTCGTTGAGTTTTAAAACATTCTGCGTTTTGCAGGGCAGATCCTGCGTCCTCTTCTGACATCTGCGTACCGGTAGCAATTCCATATCATCGAAATTTCCCACGAAATAATCGTGCATTGCGCACGACCGCAGAAGAGCCATCGTGCAGGATGCGTCTTAGGAAATTTCTCAAACACTCCTAACCCGTTGTTTTCATTGGTTTTTTTACAGATGAAAAAACTGGCATGCAGGCTGCAATACCTCACTCAGCCCGGGCAGAACAGCACTGCCCCAACCGAACAAGCGTGAGGAACACAGGATGACTCGCCCAATCGCCGCCCAAGTACGTATTTCGCCACTGCAGATCCAGCAAGGTCTGTTCGGTGTACTGGCGTTGCTGATCACCCTGATCGTCTGCCAGCAGTACATGAGCTGGGAAAACAGCCGTAAACCCGAGCCATTGATTTCGATGCAGCACAGCACTCAGACGCACTTCAGTGCCGTGAGCAGCAGCCAGGCTGAAAACGCTTCGATGCACATGATCGATGTCGACCAGGCGCAACCGCTGGATCAATTGCCACGGGAACAGCGCTGGGTTTTCTAAGTCAGTGAATACATTCGGGCGCGTAGCGCCGGAAACTGGAAACACCCCTAAATAGAGAAGTAAGGAGAATCACCATGTTGAGCTGGGCAATTACATTCTTGATCATTGCCATCATCGCCGCCGTTCTGGGCTTCGGTGGTATCGCGGGCACCGCCACGGGTATCGCCAAGATTCTCTTTGTCGTGTTCCTGGTGATGTTCATCGCTTCCTTCTTCTTTGGCCGTCGCGGCCGAGGTTAACGATGATCGGTCTCAAGACATTGGCCGCCGCCCTGCTTCTGGGCGGCAGTGCCATGGCCATGGCGGCCAATGACGGCCAGACCCGGGTCAACGAACTGCTCGCCTCCGACGCGCAGTACCGTGAAACCTGGGAAGGCGTGATCAAAAAGGAAGAGCGCGTACCGGAATGGGTGATCAACCTGTCCGGCACCTCCGAACAACAGATGCATGCCGTTACGGAAGATGGCGATCAGTATCTGGTCGGCCCGCTCTGCGAGAGTCAGGACAAGTGCCTGAATCACCGCTTGATCGTGGCCTTCAGCTTCGACAAGGATGACGCCTACGCCATGCTGGTCGATGTGCCGGAAGGTCTGCCGCAGGACAAGTCGCCGACGCGACACGCGACTTATCGCTTCTTCGGCAAACCTGATCAGGGCATGCAGGATCTGCTGATGGAAACCCTGAAGAAAGATCCGAAGTGGTACTGACGCAGGACGCGCAAAGGTTTCGAACACGAGAGCAGCGCCCCGCTGCTTTCCATTGCACCGCCCGATGAGGGTCGGTGCATGACCAGGGGGCCGGGATGTTCTGACTGATACAGGGTCGGAGTGACCTACGGGTACAGGGAGTACCTGCGCAAGGGCCGGGTCAGGGTAAAAGCTGCGCCGCAGGTTCGTCGACCCGGTGGTCTGACGAATCTGCGCTGGGCTTTGAATCCGCTAAAACATTGATCCAGCACGCCAAATTCCTTTTTTCAATCGTCGACACTGCGAGGAAAACATTTCGCGGTGTTTCCTGGCGACCGTATATCGACAAAGATCGCGCTCCTTCAGCGTGACTTCTAGTCTTGCGATTCAGACTTTTTCCGGAAATTTCAGCTGATTTTGCCTGTGCAAAATTTAACCAGGCCACGCTGTAATGGCCGGTTCACGGCACTTATGCCGGCACAAATGTCACAATCGAACCGCTTGGGACGCCAGTTTCAAATGAAAAAGCTCATGCCGATTAGGCATAGGGTAGGCGTTTACGGCATTAGACGGCGCCACCTTGCATCGGAATAGTTGCGCCTTTTTTCGCCTGCCGAAGAGCCGTAAACACGCGCTTCGGGGCACCTTATACGGAGGCAGATGCACAGACTTTTCCGCTGATGAGCGTTCCAGTTCCTGCATGTGCCTGAGTCAAACGCAAGTAAGGGTAAAGATAATGAAGAAGGCAAAAATCAGCCTCGCCTGGCAGATCCTCATCGGTCTGGTTCTGGGGATTGCACTGGGTGCGTTGCTCAACCACTTCAGCGCCGAGAAGGCCTGGTGGATCAGCAACGTCCTGCAACCGGCAGGCGATATCTTTATCCGTCTGATCAAGATGATCGTGATCCCGATCGTCATTTCCTCGCTGATCGTCGGCATCGCTGGCGTCGGCGACGCCAAGAAGCTCGGGCGTATCGGCCTGAAGACCATCATCTATTTCGAGATCGTCACCACCATCGCCATCGTCGTCGGCCTGGTGCTGGCCAACGTGTTCCATCCGGGCACCGGCATCGACATGAGCACTCTGGGCACGGTCGACATCTCGAAGTACCAGGCGACCGCCGCCGAAGTGCAGCATGAACATGCATTCATCGAAACCATCCTCAACCTGATCCCGTCGAACATCTTCGCGGCCATGGCTCGCGGCGAAATGCTGCCGATCATCTTCTTCTCCGTGCTGTTCGGTCTCGGCCTGTCGAGCCTGCAGTCGGACCTGCGCGAGCCGCTGGTAAAGATGTTCCAGGGCGTTTCGGAAAGCATGTTCAAAGTCACCCACATGATCATGAACTACGCTCCGATTGGCGTATTCGCACTGATCGCGGTGACCGTCGCCAATTTCGGCTTCGCTTCGCTGTTGCCGCTGGCAAAACTGGTGATCCTGGTTTACGTCGCCATCGCCTTCTTCGCCTTCGTCGTGCTGGGCCTGATCGCCAAGCTGTTCGGCTTCTCGGTGCTCAAGCTGATGCGCATCTTCAAGGATGAGCTGGTGCTGGCCTACTCCACCGCTTCTTCGGAAACCGTGCTGCCACGTGTCATCGAGAAGATGGAAGCCTACGGCGCGCCGAAAGCCATCTGCAGCTTCGTGGTACCGACCGGTTACTCGTTCAACCTCGACGGCTCGACCCTGTACCAGTCGATCGCGGCGATCTTCATTGCCCAGCTGTATGGCATCGACCTGTCGATCAGCCAGCAACTGCTGCTGGTGTTGACGCTGATGGTCACCTCCAAAGGTATCGCCGGCGTACCGGGCGTGTCCTTTGTAGTGCTGCTGGCGACTCTGGGCAGCGTCGGCATTCCACTTGAGGGCCTGGCGTTCATCGCTGGTGTCGATCGCATCATGGACATGGCGCGTACTGCACTGAACGTGATCGGTAATGCCTTGGCAGTGCTGGTTATCGCGCGCTGGGAAGGCATGTACGACGACGCCAAGGGTGAGCGTTACTGGAACTCCCTGCCGCACTGGCGCAGCAAGGAAAAACTGCCGGCTGGCGAAATTTCCAAGAACTGACACCCCCCTGTAGGAGCTGCCGCAGGCTGCGATCTTTTGATC
>NZ_WBRZ01000088.1:0-19496 GCF_008923895.1 Pseudomonas sp. GXM4 | reverse complement strand
CGCTGAATGACTGAAGACAACACGGTCGGCGCCCTCTCCCACAGGGAGAGGGCTGACCGAGTGGCCTGCGATAGCTGCATCGACCTGAACCACCGAGCTGGACGCAGGTTTTGACATCAACACAAATCGGCTCCCTCTCCTCGGGGAGAGGGCTGGGGTGAGGGGAACAGGCGACACCGCAATTGAGCCCTGAACAAAACAACAAAAACGAGAATGATGACCATGGACGTACGCATCAAGCCGATTTCGCTCGGTACCCTGTTGCTTGTGATTTCTGCAAACCAGGCTCAGGCCCAATACCTGGAATCCGGCCAGCCCGGCAATCCGGCCAGTTGGCGCAGCGCCGAGTTCCTGCGTGACTGGGGCCTGCAACGCATGCAGGCCGATCAAGCCTACGCAGCCGGCATCACCGGCAAAGGCGTGAAGGTCGGCGCGCTCGATTCCGGTTTCGATGCCGCCCACCCGGAATTCTCCGCCGACCGTTATCACCCGGTAACCGCCAGCGGCAGCTACGTCGATGGCTCAGCGTTCAACGTCGACGGCACGCTCAACCCCAACAACGATTCCCACGGCACCCACGTGGTCGGCACCATGGGCGCCGCCCGTGACGGCAGCGGCATGCACGGGGTGGCGTACAACGCGCAGATCTACGTCGGCAACACCAACAAGAACGACAGTTTCCTCTTCGGTCCAAGCCCTGATCCGCGTTATTTCAAAGCGGTCTACGACAGCCTCGCCGATGCCGGGGTGCGGGCGATCAATAACAGTTGGGGCAGCCAGCCGCCGGATGTCAGCTATCGCACCCTGGCGGATCTGCACGCCGCCTACGCGCAGCACTGGAACAAGGGCACCTGGCTCGACGCCGCTGCCGACGTTTCGCGGCGCGGTGTGATCAATGTCTTCAGCGCCGGCAACAGCGGTTACCCGAACGCCAGCGTGCGCTCGGCGCTGCCGTACTTTCAGCCGGATCTGGAAGGTCACTGGCTGGCGGTGTCCGGTCTCGATCAGAGCAATCAGCAGAAGTACAACCAGTGCGGGATCGCCAAATACTGGTGCATCACCACGCCGGGGGCGAAGATCGACAGCACCATTCCCGGCGGCGGTTATGCGATCAAGTCCGGCACCTCGATGGCGGCGCCGCACGCGACCGGCGCCCTGGCGCTGGTGATGGAACGCTATCCGTACATGAACAATCAGCAGGCGCTCGAGGTGCTGCTGACCACCGCCACCCAGCTCGATGGCTCAGTCACGGACGCACCGAACGAGCGCGTCGGTTGGGGCGTCGCCAATCTCAATCGGGCGATGCGCGGGCCGGGGCAATTGCTCGGTGCGTTCGATGCCAATCTGGGGGCAGGGCAGAGCGATGTCTGGAGCAACGACATCTCCGACAACGCGCTGCTCCAGCGTCAAAACGAGGACCTCGCCGAGCACAGCGCCTGGCAGCAAACCCTGCAGGACAAAGGCTGGCAGAACGGTGTCCCGGCCGGCGCCAGTCAACAGGACCAGACCGATTACGCCGTCGGCATGCTGCGTGATGCGGCAGCGGCAAACCGGGTGTATGAGGGCAGCCTGATCAAGTCCGGCGCCGGGCAATTGCTGCTCAGTGGCGCAAACACCTATCGCGGCCCGACCACCGTCAACGGCGGTCTGCTGACGGTCAACGGTTCGCTGACCTCAGCGGTCACCGTCAACAACAGCGGCACCCTCGGCGGCTCCGGACGCATCGGCGCGTTGACCGCCAACAGCGGTGGCCGGGTCGCACCGGGCAATTCCATCGGCACCTTGAACGTCGCTGGTGATGTGACATTCGCCCCGGGCTCGACGTACGCCGTTGAGCTATCGCCTACCAGCAGTGACCGCATCCTCGCCGGCGGCACGGCAACCGTCAGCGGCGCCAGTGTCAGCCTCGCGCTGGAAAACAGCCCGACCTTGCTCAGCAGCGCCGAAGCGCAAAGCCTGCTCGGCCGCCAGTACAACATCCTGCAAGCGGCCGGCGGCGTGCAGGGGCAGTTCGCTGCGGTGGTGCCGAACTACCTGTTCATCGGCGGCGCCCTCGACTACGCAGCAACCGGCATTCAGCTGAATATCCAACGCAACGCGACAAGCTTTGCCAGCGTCGGGCAAACGCCGAACCAGCGTTCGGTGGCGGCGGCAGTCGAAGGGCTGGGCGCTGGCAATTCGGTTTACGAAAGCGTTCTTCGTGCACCGACTCAGGCCTCGGCGCGACAAGCCTTCCAGCAACTGAGCGGCGAGATTTATCCAGCGCTGGGGACAATGCTGATCAACGACAGCCGCCAGTTGCGTGATGCGGTCGGCGAGCGGCTGCACGATGAATCGGCGACCCGCAGCAACGGCTGGATCAAAGCCCTCGGCGCTTGGGGCAGCACCGATTCCAGTCACGACACGGCCGGCTACAACACTTCGATCGGCGGTCTGCTGGCCGGTGTCGACGGCGCGCTGGACGAGCAGACCCGCATCGGTCTGGTCACCGGTTATAGCGACAGCTCCTTGAGCATGGGCTCGGGCACGCATTCCTCGGCGAAAGTCGACAGCTACCACCTCGGTGCTTACGCCGGGCACGACCTCGGCGCCTGGCGCTTGAGCAGCGGTGCGGCGTACAGCTGGCATCGCGGCGATGTGAAGCGCGATCTGCAATACGACGAGGTCAGCGCCAAGCAGAAAGCCAAGCTCGATGCGACCACCACTCAGGTTTTTGCCGAGGCGGCGTATCGCTTGCAGTTGCAAGCGTTGGCGCTGGAACCGTTCGCCAACCTGACCTACCTGCATCTCGACACCGAAGGCTTCACTGAGAAGGGCGATGCCGCGGCGCTGAAAAGCTCGGGCGATCGGCGCGATGCGGTGTTGAGCACCTTGGGCGTACGGGCGAGCAAAACCTTCCACCTTTCCAGTCAGCAAGCGCTGGACGTCAGCGCTCGGCTCGGCTGGCAGCACAGCCTCAGCGATATCGAATCGGAGCAGCATTTGCGTTTTGCCAGCGGCGGCACGCCGTATTCCGTGGAAAGCTCGGCGCTGGTGCGTGATGCCGCACTGGTCGGGGTGCAGGCCAGTCTGGCATTGAGCAAGGACGTGCGGGTCAACCTCGATTACAACGGCCAACTGGCCAGCCGCGAGAAGCTGCATGGCATAGGGCTGAGCCTGAACTGGCAGTTCTGATTCCATAGGTTTGAGCCACTGTGGCGAGGGGATTTATCCCCGCTCGACTGCGCAGCAGTCGCAAAACCTGTGTTGATCGTTCCCACGCGCAGCAAAGGAATGCAGCCCGGGACGCTCTGCGTCCCATTGGAACGCGGAGCGTCCCTAGAGGCATTCCCACGCGGAGCGTGGGAACGATCAAGGCAAGCGAATTTTTCGCAACATCACTAAGGAAGGTCGTGGATGGATAACAACAATACCCCCGCGCAATCGGGTGGCCGCTTTGCCCTGAAAACCCTGACAGTCGCCATGCTCTGTGCCAGTGCGATGGCACAGGCAGCGCCTTACGTTGAGAACGGCCGCAGCGGCGATCCGTCGAGCTGGCGCAGCAATGAATTCAAGGCCGACTGGGGCCTGGGCGCGATCGGCGCGGATTACGCCTACGCCGCCGGCTACACCGGCAAAGGCGTGAAACTGGGCATCTTCGATCAGCCGGTCTACGCCGCGCATCCGGAGTTCTCTGGCAGTAACAAAGTCGTCACCCTGGTCACCAGCGGTATCCGCGAATACACCGACCCGTATATCCCGGTGAAAGCCGGCGACGCGTTCCGCTATGACGGTTCGCCCTCGGTCGGCTCCGACGGCAAGCTCGGCGCCCATGGCACCCACGTCGGCGGTATCGCGGCGGGCAGTCGCGACGGCGGGGTGATGCACGGCGTCGCGTTCGGGGCGCAGATCATCAGCGCCGACAACGGCGACCCGGGGCCTGAAGACGGCATCGTGCGTGGCAACGACGGCGCGGTGTACAAGGCCGGTTGGGATGCGCTGATCGCCAGCGGTGCGCGGATCATCAATAACAGCTGGGGCATCGGCATCACCGATCGCTTCGACCTCGGCGGCCGCGATCCGGCGTATCCGCACTTCACCGTCAACGACGCGCAGTTGCAGTTCAACGAAATCCGCACCTTGCTCGGCACCAAGCCTGGCGGCGCCTACGACGGCGCGATTGCCGCCGCACGCAGCGGCATCGTCACCATTTTTGCCGCTGGCAACGACTACAACCTGAACAACCCGGATGCCATTGCCGGCCTCGGCTACTTCGTTCCGGACATCGCGCCGAACTGGATCACCGTCGCCGCATTGCAGCAGAACCCGGACACCGCCAGCACCAATCCGTACGTGATCAGCACGTTCTCCTCGCGTTGCGGCTACACCGCCAGTTACTGCGTCTCGGCGCCGGGCACCAAGATCTACAGCTCGATCATCGAAGGCACCAACGCCGACAACTTGACCACCGGCTACAAAAACTACAACGGCACCTCGATGGCCGCGCCACATGTGGCCGGTTCCATCGCGGTGTTGATGGAGCGCTTCCCGTATATGTCCGGCGATCAGGTCGCCAGCGTGTTGCGCACCACTGCGACCGACCTCGGCGCACCGGGCATCGACGCCTTGTACGGCTGGGGCATGATCAACCTGCGCAAGGCCATCGACGGCCCGGCGATGTTCGTCACCGAGCAGGACATTCCCGAGGAATTCCGCGTGCAGGGTGCTTACGGCTCTGGCCAGTTTGTCGCCGATCTGCCGGGCATCGGCGCGATCATCGATCAGGGCAAACCGACCGAGCGCGTGTGCAGCGACATCACGTGCGCCCTCGATACCTGGCGCAACGACATTGGCGGCCACGGCGGTCTGACCAAGCAAGGCATCGGCACCCTGGTGCTGACCGGCAACAACACTTACAGCGGCCCGACCCTGGTCAACCAGGGCCGTCTGGCCATCAACGGCTCGCTGCAATCGGCGGTCACCGTCAACAACGGCGGCATCCTCGGCGGCAATGGCCGCCTCGGCGCGCTGACGGTGAACAGCGGCGGTACGGTGGCACCGGGCAATTCCATCGGCACCCTGAATGTGGCAGGTGACGTGACTTTCGCGCCGGGTTCGACCTACGCCGTAGAGCTGTCGCCAACCAGCAGCGACCAGATCGTCGCGGGCGGCAAAGCCATCATCGACGGTGCCACGGTGAGCCTGTCGCTGGAAAACAGCCCGACCTTGCTCAGCACCGGCGAAGTGCAAAGCCTGCTCGGCACCCGCTACAACATCCTGCAAGCGGCGGGTGGCATTGAAGGGCGCTTCGGTCAGGTCTTGCCGAATTACGCCTTCCTCGGCGGCACTCTGGATTACTCGGCGGGCGGCATTCAGCTGGCGGTGGGACGCAATGAGGCATCGTTCGCCAGCGTCGGTCTGACGCCGAACCAGCGCGCCGTTGGTGCGGCTGCCGAACGTTTGGGGGCGGGCAATGCGTTGTTCGAAACCCTGTTGCTGTCGCCCAACGCGGCGTCGGCGCAGCAGGCCTTTCAACAGTTGTCCGGCGAGATTCACCCGGCCATCGGCACGCTGCTGATCAACGACAGCCGCTACCTGCGCGAAGCCGTCGGCGAGCGCCTGCGTGAGCGTGATCTGTTCAACGCCGATGCGCCGACTGATGATCGCAGCAACGTCTGGGTCAAGGTCCTCGGCTCGTGGGGCGAGAGTGACGGCGGACACGACAATGCCGATTCCAACAGCTCCATCGGCGGGCTGCTGGCCGGTGTCGACGGGCTGATCGCTGAAGATACCCGTCTCGGTTTCGTCACCGGTTACAGTGACAGCTCGTTGAGCATGGGCAGCGGCACGCATTCGTCGGCCTCGGTCGACAGCTACCACTTGGGTGCGTATCTGGGCCATGAAATCGACGCGTTGCGCCTGACGGTCGGCGGCGCCTACAGCTGGCATCGCATCGACGTCAAACGTGATCTGCAGTTCGGCGACGTCAGCGGCAAACAGAAAACCAAACGTGACGCGACCACCGCGCAACTGTTCACCGAGGCCGCTTACGATCTGGGCCTGCAACCGATGAACCTGGAGCCGTTCGCCAATCTGTCCTACGTGCACCTCAACACCGACAGCTTCACCGAAAAGGGTGACGCTGCCGCGCTCAAGGGTGGTGAAGACAACCGCGACGTGGTGCTGTCGACCCTCGGCGTGCGCGCCAAGCGCAGCTTCGCCTTGTCGGATCAGCGTCAGCTGGAACTGGGCGCCAGCCTCGGCTGGCAGCACAACCTGAGCAGCGTCGATGCCGACAGCCATCTGGCCTTCGCCAACGGCAACAGCGCCTTCACCGTGCAGAGCGTGTCGATGGATCGTGACGCTGCCGTGGTCGGCGTGCGCGCCGGGCTGGCACTCAATCGCGACGTGCGGGTCAACCTCGACTACAACGGTCTGATCGGCTCGAACGAGAAAGATCACGGAGTCGGTCTGACGCTCGACTGGCAGTTCTGAGGCGTAACCGGCAGCGCTTGATGGGCTGCCGGTCTTTCAAGAAAAGGGAGCGCTGCACATGGGATTGTTCGATTACAAAAATCCAAATGTGCAGAAGAGCCAAATGTGGGAGCGAGCTGCTCGCTCCCACAGGTACGGCGTACACATGATCGTTCCCACGCTCTGCGTGGGAATGCAGCCGGGGACGCTCTGCGTCCCACAAGATCGCAGCCTTCGGCAGTTCCTGCAGAGGCTGTGCACGATGTAATGAATGCTCCGGAGCCTCGCGCTCTGGCTGTGAGCTATCTCTGATAATTCCAACAACAAGAGAGGCAATGGCAATGGGTGTATACGACTACAAGAACTTCGGCACAGCCGATTCCGCGGCGCTGTTCAGCGATGCCATGGCAATCACGCTGTATTCCTATCACAACCTCGATAACGGCTTCGCCGCCGGTTACCAGCACAACGGCTTCGGCCTCGGTCTGCCGGCGACGCTGGTCACTGCGCTGATCGGCGGCACCGGTTCGCAAGGGGTGATCCCCGGTATCCCGTGGAATCCCGATTCGGAAAAGCTCGCCCTCGAGGCCGTACAGAAGGCCGGCTGGACACCGATCAGCGCCGCGCAATTGGGCTACGACGGCAAGACCGATGCACGCGGGACGTTCTTCGGCGAGAAGGCCGGCTACACCAGCGCGCAAGTGGAAATCCTCGGCAAGTACGACGCTCAGGGTCACCTCACTGAACTGGGGATCGCCTTTCGCGGCACCAGCGGCCCGCGCGAAATCCTCATCGGTGATTCGATTGGCGACGTGATCAACGATCTGCTCGCCGCGTTCGGCCCGGCCGATTACGCAAAAAACTACGTCGGCGAAGCTTTCGGCAATCTGCTCAACGATGTCGTCGCATTTGCCCGGGCCAACGGCCTCAGCGGCAAGGACGTGCTGGTCAGCGGTCATAGCCTGGGCGGCCTGGCGGTGAACAGCATGGCTGACTTGAGCGCTGGCAAGTGGGGCGGTTTCTTCGCCGACGCCAACTACATCGCCTACGCCTCGCCGACTCAGAGCAGCACCGACAAGGTGCTGAATATCGGCTACGAAAACGACCCGGTGTTTCGTGCCCTTGACGGTTCGACCTTCAGCAGCGCTTCGGTGGGCGTGCACGACGCGCCGCATGCCTCGACCACCGACAACATCGTCAGCTTCAACGACCACTACGCCTCGAACGCCTGGAACGTGCTGCCGTATTCGATCCTGAACATTCCGACGTGGATTTCGCACCTGCCCAGCGGTTACGGCGACGGCATGACCCGCGTGCTGGAATCGAAGTTCTACGACCTGACCAGCCGCGACTCGACGATCATCGTCGCCAACCTGTCCGACCCGGCGCGGGCCAGCACGTGGGTGCAGGACCTCAACCGCAACGCCGAAACCCACAAGGGCAGCACCTTCATCATCGGCAGTGACGGCAACGACCTGATCCAGGGCGGCAGCGGCAATGATTATCTGGAAGGCCGCGTCGGCAATGACAGCTTCCGCGACAACGGCGGCTACAACGTCATTCTGGGCGGGCAGGGCAACAACACGCTCGACTTGCAGCAAACAGTGAAGAACTTTGATTTCGCCAACGACGGTGCCGGCAACCTGTACATCCGCGATGCCAACGGCGGGATCAGCATCACCCGTGACATTGGCAGCATCGTCAGCAAAGAGCCGGGGTTTCTCTGGGGCGTGTTCAAGGACGACGTGTTGCACAACGTCACGGACATGGGGTTGAAAGTCGGCAGTAACCTCACTGCTTATGAATCGAGCGTCAGAGGAACGGCCGGCGCTGACACACTGAAGGCGCATGCCGGCGGTGACTGGCTGTTTGGCCAGGAGGGCAACGATCATTTGCTCGGCAGCGCGGGCAATGATGTGTTTGTCGGTGGCGCTGGCAATGACCTGATGGAATCGGGCGGCGGGGCGGATACGTTTCTGTTCAATGGCGCGTTTGGCCAGGATCGTGTGGTTGGCTATACGGCCGATGACAAACTGGTGTTTCTTGGCGTGCAGGGGGTGTTGCCGGGGGATGATTTGCGCGCCCATGCCTCGGCGGTCGGGCAGGATACGGTGCTGACGTTTGGTGGGGATTCGGTGACCTTGGTAGGGGTGGCGCTTGGCAGCCTCAACAGCGACGGGATCGTGATTGCCTGATGGTTACGCGGCGCCAGTAATGGCGCCATCGCTGGCAAGCCAGCTCCCACAGAGTCTGAGTCGTACATCCACTCTGTGAACGACATAAGACCTGTGGGAGCGGGCTTGCCCGCGATTGAAGGATAACGCGGTAATTATCGGATCAGTCTTCCTTGCGCACGGTCGCGACTTCATCCGCGCGGACCTTGACCTTGGCGCCGGAAATATCCTCGAACTCATAGAAACCATCTTCGGTCTCGGTCTTCGGCATGTCCTCGGTCAGGTACTGGGTGCCATTCTGCAACGTCACCACGGTCTGGGTCGAACAGCCGCCCAGCGCCAACAGGGCGGCGACCGCTACAGGAATGCCCAGCATCTTGATTTTCATACCCACCTCTGACTCCTTGCTTGAATGTGATTGCGGGCATTGTCGGCCCTGTAACGCGGTTGGTGCCAGCAGCGGCGGAAAAGTTCGATAGCGGCGCGAAAAAATGCCATTGATCTTTTTCCGTTTGCGCCGGGCGGGGCTGAGCTGTTATCTGTACGCATAACCAGTGTTCGCTTGCCGTGGCTTTGAATTCCCGTGACCTCCAACCCTCTCGACGATCCGTTCTATTACCTCAACAACTTCCGGCAAGTGCTTGATTGGCTTGGGCTTCGCTATGCCGATGTGATGAGCGCAAGCGAACACGGCTTCATCCGCGACTTCAATACGCTGCCGCAAGCCTCGCAGGGATTGCTGGTACGCATGATCATGCGCAAGGGCATTCACTTTCGCGCGAGCAAACTCAATTATCTGGAAATCGGCGACATTGCCGAGGCGGCGCAGCCGTTGCTCGAACACGGCTGGCTCGATGAACACGCGGATTTGACACTGGCAGAACTGTTCGATGTCTTGCTCAAGGCCGAGCTCTTGCAAGCGTTCGGCGCTTTTATCGAACAGCCGAAAGGGCGCAAGGACGAGTGGCTGCCGGTGCTGGCCGAACAGTTCAGCGAGGCGCAGACCCTGCGCGGCTGGGCGCCGCAACTGGCTGAGCGGCTGTTCAGCCTGACCCTGATGGACCTGTGCGATCGCCTGCGCCTGATGTTCTTCGGCAATCTGTATCAGGACTGGTCGGAGTTCGTCCTGGCCGACCTGGGTATCTTCACCTATGAAAAAGTCGAGTTCTGCGCCGATTCCCGAGGCCTGCGCAGCCGCGAAGACGTCGACGCCTGCCTGTTCCTGCATCAATGCCAGTTGCGTTTCGAGGCCGGCGAAGCGCTGGAAGAGATCGTCGAACAGATCAACGCCGTGCAATTCGACAACCCGTGGCTGCGCCGCCGACAAGCCAAGGCGTTGTTCCAGATCGGCCAGTACGCCGAGCGCATCGGCGACTTTGCCCTGGCCCTGAGTATTTACCGCGACTGCGCTTATCCGGGCGCACGGCTGCGGATGATCCGTGTGCTTGAGCGTTGCGGCGAATACGCGCTGGCGCTGGAGCTCGGCACGCTGGCCGAACAGGCCCCGCAAAGCGCGGCTGAGCAACAAGGTTTGCAGCGCATCGTCCCGCGCCTGCGGCGCAAACTCGGTGGCCCGCCGCTCAAGCGTGCCAAGGCCAGAGAGGTCGAGCGCCTCGATTTGCACTTGCCGCGCATCGATCCGGCGCGGTCGGTGGAATTTCACGTACAAGCGCACTTGCACGCCGATGACGGCCCGGTGCATTACGTCGAGAACAGCCTGATCAATTCACTGTTCGGCCTGTTGTGCTGGCCGGCGATCTTCGCGCCGTTGCCGGGTGCGTTCTTTCACCCGTTCCAGCGCGGCCCGGTGGATCTGCTCAGCGAAGACTTCCTCGAGCGCCGCGCCGAGCTGTTCCAGGCCTGCCTGGGCGAACTCGACGACGGCCGCTACGCCGAGACCATCCGCCAGCGCTTCGTCGACAAGTGGGGCATACAGTCGCCTTTCGTGTTCTGGGGCGCGCTCAATGAAGACTTGCTGGAGCAGGCGCTGGCCTGTCTGCCCGCCGAACACCTGAAACACTGGTTCAATCGCCTGCTGCTCGACATCAAGGCCAACCGCGCCGGCATGCCGGACCTGATCCAGTTCTGGCCGCAGCACAAGACCTACCGCATGATCGAAGTCAAAGGCCCCGGCGACCGCTTGCAGGACAATCAGCTGCGCTGGCTGGAGTTCTGCCACGAGCACCAGATGCCGGTGGCCGTGTGTTATGTGCAATGGGCGGAGCAGAGCGCTTGAGTTATAGCGTTGCCGTGCGTGCACTGTGCGAGTTCACCGCCAAGACCGGCGACCTCGACCTGCGCTTCACCCCGTCACCGACCGCGCTGGAAGGCATCGTCGGCCATCGCACCGTGGCCTCGCGGCGCAGCGAGCAGTACCAGAGCGAAGTGGCGCTGCAAGGTGAGTTCGGCGAGTTGAAGGTCAAGGGCAGGGCGGATGGCTACGATCCGGCGCAAAACTGCCTGGAAGAAGTCAAAACCTATCGCGGCGACCTGAGCAAGCAACCGGCCAATCACCGCCAGTTGCACTGGGCGCAGGCGAAAATCTACGGCTGGTTGATGTGCCAGAAACTGCAACTGCAGCAGATCAATCTGGCGCTGGTGTATTTCGACGTCGTCAGCGAAAAGGAAACCTGCCTGGTTGAATCCCACAGCGCCGAGTCGCTTCAGGGGTTTTTCGCGCAGCAGTGCGCTTTGTTCCTGCAATGGGCCGAGCAGGAAATGGCCCATCGCGAAGCGCGCAATCTGGCCGCGCAGCAACTGGCGTTCCCGCACGCGGATTTTCGTCCCGGCCAACGGCATCTGGCCGAATCAGTGTTCAAAGCCGTCAGCACCGGCCGCTGCCTCATGGCCCAGGCGCCGACCGGCATCGGCAAAACCCTTGGCACGCTGTTCCCGATGCTCAAGGCCCTGGCGCCGCAGCAACTGGACAAAGTGTTCTTTCTCACCGCCAAGACTCCCGGACGCAAGCTGGCGCTGGATGCCAGCCACGTGTTGTTCAGGCAAACGCCGGACTTGCCGCTACGGGTGATGGAAATGGTTGCTCGCGATAAGGCCTGCGAGCACCCGGACAAGGCCTGTCATGGCGAATCCTGCCCGCTGGCCCATGGTTTTTATGATCGCTTGCCGGCCGCCCGCGAATCTGCCAGCCATATCAATCTGCTCGATCAGGCGGCGATGCGTGAAGTCGCCGCGCAGCACAGCGTGTGCCCGTACTACCTCAGTCAGGAAATGGCTCGCTGGGCGGATGTGGTGGTTGCCGACTACAACTATTACTTCGACTTCAGCGCGCTGCTGTTCGGTCTGGCCCAGCTCAATCAGTGGAAAGTCGCGGTGCTCGCCGACGAGGCGCACAACCTGGTCGAGCGCGGCCGGCAGATGTACAGCGCCAGTCTCGACCAGTTCACTCTCGGCAATGTGCGCAAAACCGCGCCCGCAGCGCTGAAGAATTCCCTGCAGCGGGTCAACCGTGAATGGAACGCGCTGCATGCGCCGCAACTGGCGGCGTATCAGGCGTACGACAAGGCGCCGGACAAACTTCTGCAAGCCATCTCGCTGTGTTGCGCGGCCATTGGCGATTACCTCAACGAACATCCGCAAGGCCTCGACAGCAGCCTGCAGAATTTCTATTTCGATCTGCTGCAATTCGCCCGGGTCGCCGAGCTGTACGACGAGCATTACCTGTTCGATATCAGCAAACGCGATCTCGACCGCAAGCGTCCGCTGTCGCAACTGTGTCTGCGCAACGTGGTGCCGGCGGCGTTCATCGGTCCGCGCCTGACAGCGGCGCGCAGCAGTGTGCTGTTCTCGGCCACGCTGAGCCCGCGCAACTACTACGCCGACCTGCTCGGCACGCCCGCCGACACGGTGTGCATCGACGTCGAATCGCCGTTCAGCGCCGAGCAGTTGCAGGTGCACATCGTCAGCCAGATCTCCACGCGTTTTAACCATCGCCAGGCCTCGCTGGAGCCGATCGTCGAACTGATCGCCCGCCAGTTCAGCGAGCGCCCGGGCAACTATCTGGCGTTCTTCAGCAGTTTCGATTACCTGCAACAGGTCGCGACCTTATTGGCCGAGCGCCATCCGCGCATCACTCAGTGGCTGCAATCGCGGGGCATGGCCGAGGGCGCGCGGCAGGCGTTTCTCGACCAGTTCAGCGCCGACAGCCAGGGTGTGGGGTTTGCGGTGTTGGGCGGCGCGTTTGGCGAGGGCATCGATTTGCCCGGCGCGCGGCTGATCGGCGCGTTCATCGCCACGCTGGGGCTGGCGCAGCTCAACCCGGTCAACGAGCAGATGAAGCGGCGCATGGCCGCCATTTTTGGCGCCGGCTACGACTACACCTATCTGTACCCGGGCATGCAAAAAGTCGTACAAGCCGCCGGGCGGGTGATCCGCACCCGCGAGGATCGCGGCACGGTCATGCTCATTGATGACCGCTTTGCCGAAAGCCGCATCCAGCAACTGCTGCCGCGCTGGTGGGCGATCAAAAGCGAACCGGCGCTGTTCAAATCGACGGATTCACGCATACTTCAGCCCATGACAGTGGCTGGTGAGTGTGATGAGTGAGAACAACAGAACCGCAGCGATCGAAGACAGCCGTTTCCGGCTGCTGATCGACGCGGTTGTCGACTATGCGATCTACATGATCGACCCCGACGGTACCATCACCAGTTGGAACTCCGGCGCCAAACGTTTCAAAGGTTATGAAGAAGCCGAGATCATCGGCGAGCACTTCTCGCGCTTCTATACCCCTGAAGACCGCGCCAACGGCATGCCGCAACGGGCGCTGGACACAGCGATCCGTGAAGGTCGCTTCGAAGGCGAGGGCTGGCGCGTGCGCAAGGACGGCACGCACTTCTGGTCGCACGTGGTGATCGATCCGATCATCGACCCCAACGGCGAATTGCTCGGTTTCGCCAAGATCACCCGTGACCTCACCGACCGCAAAATGGCCGAGGAAACCCTCAAGCAAAGCGAACAGCAGTTCCGCCTGCTGGTGCAGGGCGTCACCGATTACGCGATCTACATGCTCAGCCCCGAAGGCTGCGTCAGCAACTGGAACCAGGGCGCGCAGCGCATCAAGGGCTATTTGCCGGAAGAAATCATCGGCCAGCATTTTTCGATTTTCTACACCCCCGAAGACCGCGAACTCGGCGAGCCGCAGCGTTCGCTGGAGATTGCCACCCGCGAAGGCCGCTTCGAGAACCGCAGCTGGCGGATGCGCAAGGACGGCACGCGCTTTCTTGCCCACGTGGTGGTTGATGCGATTCGCGGCGACACCGGCGCGTTGCTCGGCTTCGCCAAGATCACCCGCGATGTCACCGAGGCCCACGAAGCGCAGCAGGCCCTGGAAAAGACCCGCGAGGCGTTGTTCCAGGCGCAGAAGATGCAGGCGATCGGCCAACTTAGCGGCGGTATCGCCCATGACTTCAACAACCTGCTGACGGTGATTCTCGGCAACCTCGAGATCGTGCAGAAACGCATCGGCGACGCGCCGAAAATCGCTCGACTGCTGGATAACGCCACCCAAGGAGCCTTGCGTGGTGTTTCGCTGACCCAGCGCATGCTGGCCTTCGCCCGGCGTCAGGAACTGAAGACCGAATCGGTGGATATCCCGCAATTGGTGCAAGGCATCACCGGGCTGCTGCGCAGTTCGCTCGGACCGGGCATTCGTATCGAAACACGCTTTCCCGACGACCTGCAGCCAGTGCTGGCCGATAGCAATCAGCTGGAACTGGCGATCCTCAATCTCGCCACCAATGCCCGCGATGCCATGCCCGACGGCGGCACGGTGATCATTCAGGCGCAAGCCGAGGTGGTGCTGGAACAAACTCATTCGACCCTCGCGGCGGGGCGTTACGTGTGCCTGAGCCTGATCGACAGCGGCGAAGGCATGGACGAAGCCACGCTGGCCTGCGCCCGTGATCCGTTCTTCACCACCAAAGGCCTGGGCAAAGGCACCGGGCTGGGCTTGTCGATGGTGCACGGCTTCATCGAGCAGTTGGGCGGGCGCTTTATTCTGAAAAGCGAGAAGGGCCAGGGTACGGCGGCCGAGCTGTGGATTCCGGTGGCGCTTGAGCGTACGGCCAGTCGCCCGGCGTACAGCAACGCCGCGCCCATTGCGGTGCCGAGGCTCAGTGTGCTGGTGGTCGATGACGATTCGCTGGTGCTGACCAGCACCAGTCTGCTGCTCGAAGACCTCGGCCACCGCGTCATCGGCGCGACCTCCGGCGCCCACGCGCTGGCGCTGTTCGATCAGGGCGAAGTGATCGATCTGGTGATCACCGACATGGCCATGCCAAAAATGAGCGGCGCGCAACTGGCCCATGCCTTGCGCATGCTCAAGCCGGATCTGCCGATCATTCTCGCCACTGGATATGCCGAACGCCTCGAGGGTTTTGCCGCTCAACTGCCGCGTCTGCCGAAACCGTTTACCCAAGCGAGTCTGGTGCAGATCATCGCCCAATCCATGAAATGACGCGCTGGTCGATCCGGCTGAACTAGTGCTGACGCGTGCCTTTCCAAAAGTCTTGTTCACTTTTGGAGGGCACGTCTCTTGTCTCGCATATTGACCCAGCCAAGCGCTGTTGAAGAAGCCTTGGCCGAGCACGACGCCAAGATGTTTGGCTCACCCAAGGAGCGCCTGGATTTCTATCGCCGGGAAATCCAGTACGAAACCAGCATCCTCGCCAACCGCACCGACGCCTACCTCGCGGCGCAATCGTTTCTGGTGATCGCTTTCGCCTCGTGCATGGCCAACCTCAATCCGGAGTGGGGCAAGATGTTCACCCTTGTCGTGCCGCCGTTTCTGGCCCTGCTCGGGGTACTCAGTTCGCTGAATGCATGGCCGGGGATTCGCGCGGCTTACGACATCATCGATCATTGGCACTTCAAACAAAGCCAGTTGCTGCACAGCGAGCCGGTAATGGGCGCGGCGTATGACGAGTCGCCGCTGTTCAGCGAAATGGAATCGAGCCACAAGGGCTATCGCAAGTCGCTGCTGTTCTCGGTGCGCACGCCTTGGATTTTTGCCACGTTCTGGGTGATGTTGGGGGTGTATGCGGTATTTATTCAGGTGACCAATCCTTGAGGTGGACTGGTCGGGGGCAGGGGACAGGTGCTGGATTTTGTGGTGTTTGTGAGATCTTACCCCCTCACCCCAGCCCTCTCCCCAAGGGGGCGAGGGGGAAAGGGAGGAGATCTTCATGCTTTTCAAAATCTACATTCGGCGCGGTATGCCAGGTCGGTGTAGCACGTGGGAAACCTCGGTCAGTCCCCGCTCCCTCGGGGAGCGGGCTAGGGTGAGGGGCTTTTGACTTTTATTACGCAGTTTCCAGCTCACGCCGCGCACTTACAACATTCTGCACTGCCGCCGGAATCGGCGGAAAATCTTCATTCAGCACACACAGATGATCAATCGCATCTTCAAATTTCGCATCGGCTTTCTTGCGCAGTGCCCGGTATTGCTCAAAGCGTTCGAAGTCGGTCGGGGTCTGTTCCAGCAGCGCGTTGGCCGCTCGGTTCAGTTCGTGGGCTTCTTCGAACAGTTGACGATTGCGTTCCAGAGCCAGTGCTCTGCAAGCCTTGATTTGCGCAGGAGTCGAGCATTCGTTCATGACTGTGACCTTGTTTGTGTCGGGGTTCCGTTTGATAGGCTGTTCACCGCAGGGGAACCGAACCTGCCGGGTCGCGCTGGATGGTTGGCGCGGTTAAAGGTGTGACCCTTGGGTCGCGCCCGGTGATCCATTTTTTTGTAGAAAAATCTTCGATGATTTTCGGCAAAGCGCAGCGGTTGAAGAATCAGCTTTTTCGTTGCTTCAGACTTTCATAGCGCGCCAGCATCGGCTGTGTGCTGATGCCATGCAGCAGGATACTCAGGGCCACCACCGACAACGTGATGTCGGTACAGACCTTGGCCACGTCGGAATCGAGGCCATGGTTCAGGGCGAAGAACAGATAGAACAGGCTGCCGATGCCACGAATGCCAAACCAGCCGATCAACAAACGCTGCGGTCCGCTGAGCAGATTGCCCCACGGCATCAGCGCCACGCTCAGTGGACGAATCAGACAGAACAGCACGGCGCCGATCCACAAGGCCCGCCAGTCCCAGTGCGCTATCAGCACGACGCCGAGCAGGGTCACCAGAAACACTTCCATCGCCCGCTCGACCAGACTGCCGAACGCCAGCATGTCGCCCATCATGATCCCCGCTGCAACCTGGCTGTCTTCCAGTTGCTCGGTATCGCCATGCACGGCGTTCTGCGGTTCGACGTTCTGATGACCGACCACCGGCTGCACCAGGTGCTCGGCAGGTGCCTGGGTGATGCCCGTGGATTTGACTTCCTCCTGACGCAGCCCCAGGCCAGCAGCGAAGACCGCGAGAAAGCCGTAGCCGCCAATGGCATCGGCGACCACGTAGGACAGCGCGATCAGCGCGAGAGTGAGGTAATCGTTGGGGCCGAGGGTGCTGTCCTCGTTGTGAATGCGCAGCAACAGGGCGATCCGGCCGATGCCGCGACCCATGGCGTAACCGATTAACAGACCTGCCGGCACTGCCCAGAGCAAATCGTTTAAAAACCACTGTTGCAAGTCGCTGAAACTGCCGTCGGTGTGCAACAGCAGTAAGCCGAGGAATACAAAGGGGAAAGCCACGCCATCGTTGAGCCCGGCTTCACCGGAGAGGCCGAAACGCACGCTGTCGATGTCCTGCGCATCATTGACCTGCACCAGCGCGGCGAGTACCGGGTCGGTCGGCGCGAGAATCGCGCCGATCAGCAGGGAAGGCCCCCACGGCAATTGCAGGCCCCAGTGCAACAGCAGACACACGCCGATAATCGTCAGAATCATCACCGGCCCGGCCAGACCAAAAGCGATGCGCCAGGTCTTGTTGCCCAGCGGCAGGCGCAATTTCAAACCGCAGACGAACAAGGAAAACAGCACCGCGACTTCCGTCAGATGCTCCATCCACAACGACGATTCTTCCAGCGGCAATTGCAGCAGTTCGAGGCCGCTGGGGCCGATGGCGATGCCCAGCAGCAGACACACCGCCGAGGTGGTGACCGGCATCCAGCGCAACCATGACGACGTCAGGGCCAGCGTCAGCAGCACGGCGCCGAGCACCGCGACCCATACGCCGAAACTCATGACGGCTCACAGCAGCGAATTTCCAAGGACAGGCGCACCGGCTCAGCTCATGGTCGTGCGCAGGTACTCGGGGATGAGCACGTTGAACCACAGCAGAATCATCGACACCAGCATGGTCACCAGCACCAGCAGGCCGACGCCCCACACGCAGGCCGAATACAGCAGGCCTTGCTCCTTGCGCTCATGCATGAAGGTCGGCAAGCCGACGAACAGCAGAAACGTCGAATAGATCGACGCCGCGCCGAGCACCAGAATCGCCAGCCAGCGGCTCGGGTACAGCCCGGCAATGCCGGCGAGGAAAAACGGCGTCACCGTGTAGGCGGCAAAACCGATGCATTGATTGAGTGTTGGCCGCGCATCGAACGACCGCGACATCCAGCGAATGAACCCGCCCATGACCGCGACACCCGCGACGATCGTCACGTACAGCAACACGCTCAGTTGCAAGGCGCTGGCCGTGCTCAGGCACACGTTTTCACCCACGGCTAGGCTCCAACCGACCTGGGTGGTGCCGATGAACAGGCACACGGCCGGAATCAGCGCGAGCAGCAGCAGATGCGCGAGATAGTGGCGGGGATGGGTTTCTTCTTCGCGGCGGATATCGGTCCAGGCGAAGTTGGGTTGGGTGAAGAGTCTGACGAGGGGGGCGGACATGACAACCTCCTGTTCCTGTTGGCCCGTAGGCGCTTACAGGTATGGAGAGATGCCATGCCGCTCGGGTTCAGTTTTTCTGCTGCACGGTTACAGCATCGGTTTTCCGCCGGTCACGCCGTAGCGCTGGCCGGTGATGTAGCTGGCTTCGTCGGAGGCCAGTAGCACGTAAATCGGTGCGACTTCCACCGGTTGGCCGGGACGGCCGAGCGGGGTGCTGCCGCCGAAGTTCTGTACTTCTTCGTCGGGCATGGTCGAGACGATCAGCGGTGTCCAGATCGGGCCAGGGGCGACGCTGTTGACGCGAATTTCCTTCGGCCCGAGCATCTGCGCCAGGCCACCGGTGAAGTTGGCGATTGCGCCTTTGGTGGTGGCGTAGGCCAGCAGGGTCGGCTTGGGCATGTCCGAGTTGACCGAGCTGGTGTTGATGATCGACGAACCGGGGCGCATGTGTTTGATCGCCGCCTGGCAGATCCTGAACATGGCAGTGATATTCACATCGAAGGTCATCACCCATTCGTCATCGGGGATTTCCTCGAAGTTTTCGTGGGTCATCTGGAACGCGGCGTTGTTGACCAGAATGTCGATGCGGCCAAAGCGCTCGACAGTTTTGTCGACCAGCGCTTGGCACTGCGCTTTCTCGGCGATATCGCCCGGCAGCAGGATGCACTGACGCCCGGCCTGCTCGACCCAGCGTGCGGTTTCCTTGGCGTCTTCGTGTTCATTCAGGTAAGCCACGGCGACGTCGGCGCCTTCACGGGCGAAGGCAATCGCCACCGCGCGACCAATGCCGCTGTCGGCGCCGGTGATCAGCGCGATCTTGCCGGCGAGGCGGCCGGAACCGACGTAACTCTGCTCGCCGCAGTCTGGATACGGCTCCATCTTGCGTTGCGAGCCGGGCACCGGTTGGGCTTGTTTCGGGAAGGGTGGTTTTGGATAGTCAGTCATCGCAGGGTCTCCTGATTTCAAGGCCAGTGTTCCGGGTTGACCCGGTGGCTTTGCCTTGAGTTCGATCGGATTTGCGTTGGATTGACAGACTGAATGGAACAACTGTGGGAGCTGGCTTGCCAGCGATTG
>NZ_WBRZ01000087.1:0-19543 GCF_008923895.1 Pseudomonas sp. GXM4 | reverse complement strand
ACCCAAGCACTGGTCGCACTAGCCCGCAAGCTTGCACGGGTGGTATTTGCTCTGTTGAAAAACCAGAGCGAATACTCACCCAAAGGCGTTTAGGGGCTAGGCATGAACCATAGAATCTCCCACAGGGCTACCGTCAGCCGCGAGACGAAACATTGATCTGAAGCGCTACAAGCGTCAGAAATTTCCGCTAAAACGGTAGGCTTCGCTACTTGCAGTAACGCGCAAGTAAGACAACTTCCCAGCCACTCACTCGTTAAACAGTTACAAAACCACGCCAAACGATATCAATTATCATTTAGCAGCAACTATGTTCGTTACAAACTCTACAAAACATAATTGATGGAAACCCGGCTAATGCCCGCAACGCATGGGCCGCAGCGCCTTCAGGAGGCGCTATGTCCTTAATCCGGTAAATAATTTCGCCTTTGGAATTTTACTTGCCGGGTGTTTAGCCATAAAATCAGCCCGATTGATTGCTGCGACATATCGTCACTGCCTTATTTCTTTATCAAGCTCAGAGACCTTTGCTCTCTGTTAAGGATTACCAGCATGCCCGAAGCGACAGGACTCATGGCCCACAACTGGGGCTTTGCCATTTTCCTTCTGGGTGTCGTCGGCCTGTGTGCCTTCATGCTTGGCGTCTCCAGCCTCCTCGGGTCAAAAGCCTGGGGTCGCAGCAAAAACGAACCGTTCGAGTCGGGCATGCTACCTACCGGTGGCGCCCGCTTGCGGCTCTCAGCCAAATTCTATCTGGTCGCGATGCTCTTCGTGATCTTCGATATCGAAGCCCTCTTTCTCTTTGCATGGTCTGTGTCCGTCCGCGAAAGCGGCTGGACCGGATTCGTCGAAGCTCTCGTTTTCATAGCAATTCTGTTGGCAGGTCTTGTCTACCTGTTCCGAGTGGGCGCCCTTGACTGGGCTCCGGAAGCTCGTCGCAAGCGGCAGGCGAAGCTGAAACAATGAGGCTTTGGCAATGCAATACAATCTCACCAGGATCGACCCCGATGCTCCTAACGAGCAGTATCCGATTGGCCAGCGGGAAACCGTTGCCGATCCGTTAGAAGATCAAGTTCACAAAAACATTTTCATGGGCAAGCTGGAAGACGTGCTGAGCGGCGCGGTCAACTGGGGACGTAAGAACTCCCTGTGGCCGTACAACTTCGGCCTGTCGTGCTGCTACGTGGAAATGACCACCGCCTTCACGGCGCCCCACGACATCGCGCGCTTTGGCGCCGAAGTCATCCGGGCCTCGCCGCGTCAGGCCGACTTCATGGTTATCGCCGGTACCTGCTTCATCAAGATGGCGCCGATCATTCAGCGTCTCTACGAGCAAATGCTCGAACCGAAATGGGTTATCTCCATGGGTTCGTGCGCCAACTCCGGCGGCATGTACGACATCTACTCCGTGGTTCAAGGGGTGGACAAGTTCTTGCCCGTGGACGTCTACGTACCTGGCTGCCCGCCCCGTCCGGAAGCATTTCTGCAAGGCTTGATGCTGTTGCAGGAATCGATTGGACAGGAGCGTCGTCCGCTTTCCTGGGTCGTTGGTGATCAAGGCGTGTATCGCGCCGACATGCCATCGCAGAAGGAACAGCGCCGCGAACAGCGAATCGCAGTCACCAATCTGCGCAGCCCTGACGAAGTCTGATCCAGTTCTGTTCCAAGTAACGAGAAGCTGGCTTCATTCTTTACGTTGACCGAAAGCGAAAAAATAACCATGACTACAGGCAGTGCTCTGTACATCCCGCCTTACAAGGCAGACGACCAGGATGTGGTCGTCGAACTGAACAACCGTTTTGGCGCCGAAGCGTTCACCGCGCAGGCAACCCGCACCGGCATGCCGGTGCTGTGGGTGGCCCGTGCCAAACTGGTTGAAGTCCTGACTTTCCTGCGCAACCTGCCCAAGCCGTACGTCATGCTCTATGACCTGCACGGCGTGGACGAGCGTCTGCGCACCAAGCGTCAAGGGCTGCCGACCGGCGCCGACTTCACCGTGTTCTATCACCTCATGTCGCTGGAGCGTAATAGTGACGTGATGATCAAGGTGGCCTTGTCCGAAGGCGACCTCAGCATGCCTTCCGTCACCAGCATCTGGCCCAACGCCAACTGGTACGAGCGCGAAGTCTGGGACATGTTCGGCATCGACTTCAAAGGCCACCCGCACCTGTCGCGCATCATGATGCCGCCGACCTGGGAAGGTCACCCGCTGCGCAAGGACTTCCCGGCGCGCGCCACCGAATTCGATCCGTACAGCCTCAACCTCGCCAAGCAGCAGCTGGAAGAGGAAGCCGCGCGCTTCCGTCCGGAAGACTGGGGCATGAAGCGTTCCGGTGCCAACGAGGACTACATGTTCCTCAACCTCGGCCCGAACCACCCTTCGGCGCACGGTGCGTTCCGCATCATCCTGCAGCTGGACGGCGAAGAGATCGTCGATTGCGTCCCGGACATCGGTTACCACCACCGTGGCGCCGAGAAGATGGGCGAGCGTCAGTCCTGGCACAGCTACATTCCGTACACCGACCGTATCGACTACCTCGGCGGCGTGATGAACAACCTGCCGTACGTGCTCTCGGTCGAGAAGCTCGCCGGCATCAAGGTGCCGCAGAAGGTCGACGTCATCCGCATCATGATGGCCGAGTTCTTCCGGATCACCAGTCACCTGCTGTTCCTGGGTACCTACATCCAGGACGTCGGCGCCATGACCCCGGTGTTCTTCACCTTCACCGACCGCCAGAAGGCGTACACGGTGATCGAAGCCATCACCGGTTTCCGTCTGCACCCGGCCTGGTACCGCATCGGCGGCGTCGCCCACGACCTGCCGCGCGGCTGGGAAAAACTGGTCAAGGATTTCGTCGAGTGGATGCCCAAGCGTCTGGACGAATACACCAAGGCCGCCCTGCAGAACAGCATCCTCAAGGGTCGGACCATCGGCGTTGCCGCCTACAACACCAAAGAAGCCCTGGAATGGGGCGTCACCGGTGCCGGCCTGCGTTCGACCGGTTGCGATTTCGACCTGCGCAAGGCGCGTCCGTACTCGGGCTACGAGAACTTCGAATTCGAAGTGCCGCTGGCCGTCAACGGCGATGCCTATGACCGCTGCATGGTCCGCGTCGAAGAGATGCGCCAGAGCATCAAGATCATCGATCAATGCATGCGCAACATGCCGGAAGGCCCGTACAAGGCGGATCACCCGCTGACCACGCCGCCGCCGAAAGAACGCACGCTGCAGCACATCGAAACCCTGATCACGCACTTCCTGCAGGTTTCGTGGGGCCCGGTCATGCCGGCCAACGAATCCTTCCAGATGATCGAAGCGACCAAGGGCATCAACAGTTATTACCTGACGAGCGACGGCGGCACCATGAGCTACCGTACCCGGATCCGTACTCCGAGCTTCCCGCACCTGCAGCAGATCCCTTCGGTGATCAAAGGCAGCATGGTCGCGGACTTGATTGCGTACCTGGGTAGTATCGACTTCGTTATGGCCGACGTGGACCGCTAAGCATGAACAGCACGCTTATCCAGACAGACCGTTTCACCTTGAGTGAAACCGAGCGCTCGGCCATCGAGCACGAGCTGCATCACTACGAAGACCCGCGCGCGGCGTCGATCGAGGCCCTGAAGATTGTTCAGAAGGAACGCGGCTGGGTGCCGGACGGCGCCCTTTACGCGATCGGCGAAATCCTCGGCATCCCGGCCAGCGACGTTGAAGGCGTGGCGACGTTCTACAGCCAGATCTTCCGTCAACCGGTCGGCCGTCACATCATTCGCGTCTGCGACAGCATGGTCTGCTACATCGGCGGCCACGAGTCGGTGGTCAGCGAAATCCAGAACAATCTGGGCATCGGCCTGGGTCAGACCACCGCCGACGGTCGTTTCACCCTGCTGCCTGTCTGCTGCCTCGGCAACTGCGACAAGGCACCGGCGCTGATGATCGACGACGACACCTTTGGCGACGTGCAGCCTGCTGGCGTGGCCAAACTGCTCGAGGGCTACGTATGACCCTGACATCTTTTGGTCCAGCCAACCGCATCCAGCGCTCGGCCGAGACTCACCCGCTGACCTGGCGTCTGCGTGATGACGGCGAAGCCGTGTGGCTCGACGAATACCAGGCCAAGAACGGTTACGCCGCTGCACGCAAAGCCTTCGCCGAGATGGATCAGGACGCCATCGTCCAGACCGTCAAAGACGCTGGCCTCAAGGGTCGCGGCGGCGCCGGCTTCCCCACTGGCGTGAAGTGGGGCCTGATGCCCAAGGACGAATCCATCAACATCCGCTACCTGCTGTGCAACGCGGATGAAATGGAGCCGAACACCTGGAAAGACCGCATGCTGATGGAGCAACTGCCCCATCTGCTGATCGAAGGCATGCTGATCAGTGCCCGTGCGCTGAAAACCTACCGTGGCTACATCTTCCTGCGCGGCGAATACACCACCGCCGCCAAGCACCTGAACCGTGCCGTGGAAGAAGCCAAGGCGGCCGGCCTGCTGGGCAAGAACATTCTCGGTTCGGGTTTCGATTTCGAGCTGTTCGTCCACACCGGCGCCGGGCGTTACATCTGCGGTGAAGAAACCGCACTGATCAACTCCCTTGAAGGCCGCCGCGCCAACCCGCGCTCCAAGCCGCCCTTCCCTGCCGCCGTCGGCGTGTGGGGCAAGCCGACCTGCGTGAACAACGTCGAAACCCTGTGCAACGTGCCGGCGATCATTGCCGACGGCGTTGACTGGTACAAATCGTTGGCCCGCGAAGGCTCCGAAGACATGGGCACCAAGCTCATGGGCTTCTCCGGCAAGGTCAAGAACCCGGGCCTGTGGGAACTGCCATTCGGCGTCACCGGTCGTGAACTGTTCGAAGACTACGCCGGCGGCATGCGCGACGGCTTCAAGCTCAAGGCCTGGCAGCCAGGCGGCGCCGGCACCGGTTTCCTCCTGCCCGAGCACCTCGACGCACAAATGTATGCCGGCGGCATCGCCAAGGTCGGCACCCGGATGGGTACCGGTCTGGCGATGGCAGTGGATGACAGCGTCAACATGGTCTCGCTGCTGCGCAACATGGAGCAGTTCTTCGCACGCGAATCCTGCGGTTTCTGCACACCGTGCCGCGATGGTCTGCCATGGAGCGTCAAGCTGCTGATGGCCATCGAACAGGGCAAGGGCCAGCCGGGCGACATCGAGACCCTGCTGGGTCTGGTCGGTTTCCTCGGCCCGGGCAAGACCTTCTGTGCTCACGCACCGGGAGCCGTGGAGCCGCTGGGCAGCGCGATCAAATACTTCCGTCCAGAGTTCGAAGCCGGTATTGCGCCTGTCAGCGCCGCCGTCCCGCCTCTGGCAAGGCCGATCGTAGTCGGCGCGTAAACGCTTAAAAAGGCGAAGGGTTCGTGCCCTTCGCCTTTCGTCCGATGACGCCCTTCGGGGCTGTTTGGATTCGGACGCATAACAAGATTCCATTAGCCACGCCCGCTGACACCGGGCCAACGAAGACCTTTGAACCATGGCCACTATCCACGTAGACGGCAAAGCGCTCGAAGTCGACGGGGCAGACAACCTGTTACAGGCATGTCTGTCGCTGGGCCTCGACATTCCATATTTCTGCTGGCACCCCGCGCTTGGTAGCGTCGGGGCCTGCCGCCAGTGCGCGGTCAAGCAGTACACCGACGAGAACGACACCCGTGGTCGTATCGTCATGTCCTGCATGACCCCCGCCACCGACAACACCTGGATCTCCATCGACGATGAAGAATCCAAGGCGTTCCGCGCCAGTGTTGTCGAATGGCTGATGACCAACCACCCGCACGACTGCCCGGTGTGCGAGGAAGGCGGTCACTGCCACCTGCAAGACATGACAGTGATGACCGGCCACAACGAGCGCCGCTATCGCTTCAGCAAACGCACCCACCAGAACCAGCAGCTGGGCCCGTTCATTTCCCACGAAATGAACCGCTGCATCGCCTGCTACCGCTGCGTGCGTTTCTACAAGGACTACGCCGGCGGCACCGACCTCGGTGTATTCGGCGCCCACGACAACGTGTACTTCGGTCGCGTTGAAGACGGCACCCTCGAAAGCGAGTTCTCCGGCAACCTCACCGAGGTCTGCCCGACCGGTGTGTTCACCGACAAGACCCACTCCGAGCGCTACAACCGCAAGTGGGACATGCAGTTCGCCCCGAGCATCTGCCATGGCTGCTCGAGCGGTTGCAACATCTCCCCGGGCGAGCGTTACGGTGAGTTGCGTCGCATCGAAAACCGTTTCAACGGTTCGGTGAACCAATACTTCCTCTGCGACCGTGGCCGCTTCGGTTATGGCTACGTCAACCGCACCGACCGTCCACGTCAGCCGCTGCTGGCCGATGGCACCAAGCTCGGCCTCGACGCTGCGCTGGACAAAGCCGCCGACCTGCTGCGCGGGCGCAACATCGTCGGCATCGGTTCGCCGCGTGCCAGCCTCGAAAGCAACTACGCGTTGCGCGAACTGGTTGGTGCCGAGCACTTCTATTCGGGTATCGAAGCCTCCGAGCTGGAGCGCATCCGTCTGGTTCTACAGGTGCTGAACGACAGCCCGCTGCCAGTGCCGAACATGCGCGACATCGAAGATCACGACGCGATCTTCGTCCTCGGCGAAGACCTGACCCAGACCGCCGCGCGCATGGCGCTGGCTCTGCGTCAGTCGGTCAAGGGCAAGGCTGAAGACATGGCCGAAGCCATGCGCGTACAGCCTTGGCTCGACGCGGCGGTGAAGAACATCGGCCAGCACGCGCTGAACCCGCTGTTCATCGCCAGCCTCGCCGAAACCAAGCTCGACGACGTCGCCGAAGAGTGCGTTCACGCAGCTCCCGACGATCTGGCGCGCATCGGTTTCGCCGTGGCTCACGCGCTGGACGCCAGTGCCCCGGCCGTTGAAGGTCTGGACACCGAAGCCCTGGAACTGGCGCAGCGCATCGCCGATGCCCTGCTCGCCGCCAAGCGTCCGCTGATCATCGCCGGTACTTCGCTGGGCTCCAAAGCCCTGATCGAAGCTGCCGCGAACATCGCCAAGGCCCTGAAGCTACGCGAGAAGAACGGTTCGATCAGCCTGATCGTGCCGGAGGCCAACAGCCTCGGTCTGGCCATGCTCGGTGGCGAATCGGTCGACGCCGCGCTGCAAGCGGTCATCGATGGCAAGGCCGACGCTATCGTCGTGCTGGAAAACGATCTGTACACCCGCACCGCCAAAGCCAAGGTCGATGCCGCACTGAACGCCGCGAAAGTGGTGATCGTTGCCGACCATCAGAAAACCGCCACCACCGATCGCGCGCACCTGGTTCTGCCAGCGGCAAGCTTCGCCGAGGGCGACGGCACGCTGGTCAGCCAGGAAGGCCGCGCCCAGCGTTTCTTCCAGGTTTTCGATCCGCAATACCTGGACGCGAGCATTCTGGTGCACGAAGGCTGGCGCTGGCTGCACGCCCTGCGCTCGACCCTGCTGAACCAGCCGATCGACTGGACGCAACTTGACCACGTCACCGCTGCCGTTGCCTCGAGCACCGCGCAACTGGCGCGTATCGTCGACGCAGCCCCATCGGCCGCGTTCCGCATCAAGGGTCTGAAACTGGCCCGTGAGCCACTGCGTTATTCCGGTCGCACCGCCATGCGCGCCGACATCAGCGTTCACGAACCACGCACCCCGCAAGACCAGGACACCGCGTTCGCCTTCTCCATGGAAGGTTACTCGGGCTCCGCCGAACCGCGTCAGCAGGTGCCATTCGCATGGTCGCCGGGCTGGAACTCGCCACAAGCGTGGAACAAGTTCCAGGACGAAGTCGGTGGTCATCTGCGCGCTGGCGACCCGGGCACACGCCTGATCGAAAGCACTGGCGACTCGCTGAACTGGTTCGCTGCTGCTCCGCGCGCATTCAACCCGGCGCCGGGTACATGGCAAGCCGTGCCGTTCTTCCACCTGTTCGGCAGCGAAGAAAACTCTTCGAAAGCCGCCCCGGTACAGGAACGCATTCCGGCACCTTACGTCGCGCTGGCGAAATCCGAAGCGGATCGCCTCGGCGTCAACGACGGTGCCCTGCTGAGCCTGAACGTGGCCGGTCAGACATTGCGTCTGCCGCTGCGCATCAATGAAGAACTGGGCGCCGGTCTGGTGGCATTGCCTGCGGGCATCGCCGGCATTCCACCGGCATTCGCCGGCGTGTCCGTCGACGGTCTGCAGGAGGCAGCGCAATGACCTGGTTCACCCCTGAAGTGATCGATGTGATCCTGACGGTCATCAAAGCCATCGTGATCCTGCTGGCCGTGGTGGTCGCAGGCGCCTTGCTCAGCTTTGTCGAACGTCGCCTGCTGGGCTGGTGGCAGGACCGTTACGGTCCGAACCGCGTTGGCCCGTTCGGCATGTTCCAGATCGCCGCCGACATGCTGAAGATGTTCTTCAAGGAAGACTGGACGCCGCCGTTTGCCGACAAGGTGATCTTCACCCTGGCGCCGGTGGTGGCCATGTCCGCCCTGCTGATCGCCTTCGCGATCATCCCGATCACCCCGACCTGGGGCGTGGCGGATCTGAACATCGGCCTGCTGTTCTTCTTCGCCATGGCCGGTCTGTCGGTCTACGCGGTGCTGTTCGCCGGCTGGTCGAGCAACAACAAGTTCGCCCTGCTCGGCAGCTTGCGTGCCTCGGCGCAGACCGTGTCCTACGAAGTGTTCATGGGCCTGGCCCTGATGGGCATCGTGGTGCAGGTCGGCTCGTTCAACATGCGCGACATCGTCGAGTACCAGGCGCAGAACCTGTGGTTCATCATTCCGCAGTTCTTCGGTTTCTGTACCTTCTTCATCGCTGGCGTCGCCGTGACTCACCGTCACCCGTTCGACCAGCCGGAAGCGGAACAGGAACTGGCCGACGGTTACCACATTGAATACGCCGGTATGAAATGGGGCATGTTCTTCGTCGGTGAATACATCGGCATCATCCTGATCTCGGCGCTGCTGGTCACCCTGTTCTTCGGTGGCTGGCATGGTCCGTTCGGCATCCTGCCGCAACTGTCCTTCGTCTGGTTCGCACTGAAGACCGCGTTCTTCATCATGCTGTTCATCCTGCTGCGCGCTTCCATCCCGCGTCCGCGTTATGACCAGGTGATGGATTTCAGCTGGAAATTCTGCCTGCCACTGACCCTGATCAATTTGCTGGTGACCGCTGCGGTTGTGTTGATGAACACGCCTGCGGTTGCGGTTCAGTGAGGATTTGACCCATGTTCAAATATATTGGCGACATCGTTAAGGGTACCGGTACCCAGTTGCGTAGCCTGGTCATGGTCTTCGGCCATGGCTTTCGCAAGCGCGACACCCTGCAATACCCCGAGGAGCAGGTCTACCTGCCGCCGCGTTACCGTGGCCGCATCGTCCTGACCCGCGACCCCGATGGCGAAGAACGCTGCGTAGCCTGCAACCTGTGCGCCGTGGCCTGCCCGGTGGGTTGCATCTCGCTGCAGAAAGCTGAAACCGAAGACGGTCGCTGGTACCCGGACTTCTTCCGGATCAACTTCTCGCGCTGCATTTTCTGCGGTCTCTGCGAGGAAGCCTGCCCGACCACCGCGATCCAGCTGACCCCGGATTTCGAGATGGCCGAGTTCAAACGTCAGGACCTGGTGTACGAGAAAGAAGATCTTTTGATCTCCGGCCCCGGCAAAAACCCTGATTACAACTTCTATCGTGTTGCAGGTATGGCAATCGCTGGCAAGCCGAAAGGCGCTGCGCAGAACGAAGCCGAACCGATCAACGTGAAGAGCTTGCTGCCTTAAGGAAGAACGATGGAATTCGCTTTCTATTTCGCATCGGGTATTGCTGTGGTGTCCACGCTGCGTGTGGTCACCAACACCAACCCCGTGCACGCCCTGCTCTACCTGATCATCTCGTTGATCGCCGTTGCCATGACCTTCTTCGCCCTCGGCGCGCCGTTCGCCGGCGTCCTTGAAGTGATCGCCTACGCCGGCGCCATCATGGTGCTGTTCGTGTTCGTGGTGATGATGCTCAACCTCGGTCCCGCCTCGGTGCAGCAGGAACGCACCTGGCTAAAGCCCGGCATCTGGGCCGGACCGGTGATTCTTGCCGCGCTGCTGCTGGCCGAACTGCTGTATGTGCTGTTCGCTCACCAGAGCGGCCAGGTCATCGGCCACACCACCGTAGATGCGAAAGCCGTGGGCATCAGCCTGTTCGGCCCGTATCTGCTGGTGGTCGAACTCGCCTCGATGCTGCTGCTCGCCGCAGCCGTCACGGCGTTCCATTTGGGCCGTAACGAGGCGAAGGAGTAAGACATGCCTGCTATCCCTCTCGAACATGGACTGGCCGTCGCCGGCATCCTGTTCTGCCTTGGTCTGGTCGGCCTGATGGTCCGCCGCAACATTTTGTTCGTGTTGATGAGTCTGGAAGTGATGATGAACGCCTCTGCCCTGGCCTTCATCGTTGCGGGCGCCCGCTGGGCGCAGCCGGATGGACAGATCATGTTCATCCTGGTGATCAGCCTTGCCGCAGCCGAGGCCAGTATTGGCCTGGCGATCCTGCTGCAACTGTATCGCCGCTTCCACACGCTCGATATCGACGCTGCCAGTGAGATGCGCGGATGAACCTACTCTTTCTGACTTTCGTATTCCCTCTGATCGGGTTCCTGTTGCTGTCGTTCTCGCGCGGCCGCTTCTCGGAAAACCTCTCGGCGCTGATCGGTGTCGGTTCGATCGGCCTGTCGGCCATCGTCACCGCTTACGTGATCTGGCAATTCAACGTCGCACCGCCGGAGGGTGGCGTGTACACCCAGGTGCTGTGGCGCTGGATGTCGGTGGAAGGTTTCCAGCCGAACTTCGCGCTGTACCTGGATGGCCTGTCGGTGACCATGCTCGGTGTGGTCGTCGGCGTCGGCTTCCTGATCCACCTGTTCGCGTCCTGGTACATGCGTGGCGAAGACGGTTACTCGCGCTTCTTCTCGTACACCAACCTGTTCATCGCCAGCATGCTGTTCCTGATCCTCGGCGATAACCTGCTGTTCATCTACTTCGGTTGGGAAGGCGTGGGCCTGTGCTCGTACCTGTTGATCGGTTTCTACTACAGCAACCGCAACAACGGTAACGCCGCACTCAAGGCGTTCATCGTCACCCGCATCGGCGACGTGTTCATGGCCATCGGCCTGTTCATCCTGTTCCAGCAACTGGGCACGCTGAACGTCCAGGAACTGCTGGTACGTGCGCCTGAGCACTTCAAGGTCGGCGATTTCTGGATCGTTCTGGCAACCCTGATGCTGCTCGGTGGTGCTGTCGGCAAATCGGCTCAGCTGCCGCTGCAGACCTGGCTCGCTGACGCAATGGCCGGCCCTACCCCGGTTTCGGCACTGATCCACGCCGCGACCATGGTGACCGCCGGTGTCTACCTGATCGCCCGTACCCATGGTCTGTTCGCCTTGGCGCCGGACATCCTGCACCTCGTCGGCATCGTCGGTGGCGTGACCCTGGTACTGGCCGGTTTTGCCGCGCTGGTGCAGACCGACATCAAACGTATCCTCGCCTACTCGACCATGAGCCAGATCGGCTACATGTTCCTGGCGCTGGGCGTTGGCGCCTGGGAAGGCGCGATCTTCCACCTGATGACCCACGCCTTCTTCAAGGCCCTGCTGTTCCTTGCTTCCGGTGCGGTGATCGTTGCCTGCCACCACGAGCAGAACATCTTCAAGATGGGCGGTCTGTGGAAGAAATTGCCACTGGCCTACGCCAGCTTCATCGTCGGCGGTGCTGCACTGGCCGCTCTGCCACTGGTTACCGCTGGCTTCTACTCCAAGGACGAAATCCTCTGGGAAGCGTTCGCCAGCGGCAACCAGGGTCTGCTTTACGCAGGTCTGGTCGGTGCGTTCATGACGTCGCTGTACACCTTCCGCCTGATCTTCATCGCGTTCCACGGTGAAGCCAAGACCGAAGCCCACGCCGGCCACGGCATTGCCCACTGGCTGCCTCTGTCGGTACTGATCGTGCTGTCGACTTTCGTCGGCGCGATGATCGTGCCACCGCTGCACGGCGTACTGCCGCAAAGCGTCGGCCATGCCGGTGGCGAAGCCAAGCACAGTCTGGAAATCGCCTCGGGCGCCATCGCCCTGGCCGGTATCCTGCTGGCAGCGCTGCTGTTCCTTGGCAAGCGTCGCTTCGTCACGGCGATCGCCAACAGCGGCATCGGCCGTTTCCTTTCGGCCTGGTGGTTCGCTGCCTGGGGCTTCGACTGGATCTACGACAAACTGTTCGTCAAGCCGTACCTTGCGATCAGCCATGTACTGCGCAAAGACCCGCTCGACCAGACCATCGGTCTGATCCCGCGTATGGCCAAGGGTGGTCACACTGCCCTGAGCCGCACCGAGACCGGTCAACTGCGTTGGTACGCCGCCTCGATGGCTGCTGGTGCCGTGCTGGTGATCGGCGCCATCGTGCTGGTAGCGGTCTGATATGAACCTTGCGAATTTGCGAAAGGAAACGAGCCCGTCATGATTCTGCCTTGGCTAATCCTGATCCCCTTCATCGGCGGCCTGCTGTGCTGGATGGGTGAGCGCTTCGGCGCTACCCTCCCGCGCTGGATTGCGCTGTTGACCATGACCCTGGAACTCGCGCTCGGCCTCTGGCTGTGGGCCCACGGTGACTATTCATTCGCACCGGCGCCGGGCGCCGATCCGACCTGGGCGCTTGAGTTCAAGCATGTCTGGATCCAGCGTTTCGGCATCAACGTGCACCTGGCCCTCGACGGCCTGTCGCTGTTGATGATCCTGCTGACCGGCCTGCTGGGTATCCTCTCGGTACTCTGCTCGTGGAAAGAAATCCAACGTCACGTTGGCTTCTTCCACTTGAACCTGATGTGGATCCTGGGCGGTGTGGTCGGCGTGTTCCTCGCCCTCGACCTGTTCATGTTCTTCTTCTTCTGGGAAATGATGCTGGTGCCGATGTACTTCCTCATCGCGCTCTGGGGTCACAGTTCTTCGGACGGCAAGAAAACCCGGATCTACGCAGCGACCAAGTTCTTCATCTTCACTCAGGCGTCCGGCCTGATCATGCTGGTGGCGATCCTCGGTCTGGTGCTGGTCAACTTCAACAATACCGGCGTGATCACCTTCAACTACGCCGACCTGTTGAAAACCAAGATGTCGATGACCACCGAGTACATTCTGATGCTCGGCTTCTTCATCGCTTTCGCGGTCAAGCTGCCCGTCGTACCGTTCCACTCCTGGCTGCCTGATGCTCACGCCCAGGCACCGACTGCCGGTTCCGTCGACCTCGCCGGTATCCTGCTGAAAACCGCGGCCTACGGTCTGCTGCGTTTCGCCCTGCCGCTGTTCCCGAACGCTTCGGCGGAGTTCGCGCCGATCGCCATGACCCTCGGTCTGATCGGGATCTTCTACGGCGCGTTCCTGGCGTTCGCACAAACCGACATCAAGCGTCTGATTGCCTTCTCTTCCGTTTCCCACATGGGCTTCGTGTTGATCGGCATCTACTCCGGCAGCCAACTGGCGCTGCAAGGTGCAGTGATCCAGATGCTGGCGCACGGTCTGTCGGCAGCGGCGCTGTTTATCCTCAGCGGTCAGTTGTACGAGCGTCTGCATACGCGTGACATGCGTGAGATGGGCGGTCTGTGGTCGCGTATCGCTTACCTGCCGGCCATCAGCCTGTTCTTCGCTGCGGCGTCGCTGGGCTTGCCGGGCACCGGTAACTTTGTCGGCGAATTCCTGATCCTGATCGGCTCCTTCGCCAGCGCTCCATGGGTCACGGCGATTGCCACTTCCGGTCTGGTGTTCGGTTCGGTCTACTCGCTGATCATGATCCACCGTGCCTACTTCGGCCCGTCGAAATCCGACGCGGTGCTGCACGGCATGGACGCGCGCGAACTGATCATGGTGCTCGGTCTGGCGGTATTGCTGATTTACCTCGGCGTCTACCCGCAACCGTTCCTCGACACCTCTGCCGCCACCATGCATGGCGTGCAGCAGTGGCTCGGCACCGCCTTCTCTCAACTCGCTTCGGCCCGGTAAGAGCGCTATGGAATTCACGATTCAACACTTTATTGCGCTTGCGCCACTGTTGATCACCAGCCTCACCATTATCGTGGTGATGCTGGCAATCGCCTGGCGCCGCAACCACTCGCAGACCTTCCTGATTTCGGTGGCGGGTCTGAACCTGGCCCTGCTGTCGATCCTGCCTGCGTTGAAAGTCGCGCCTCTGGCCGTGACCCCATTGCTGCAGATCGATGCCTTCGCCTGCCTGTACATGGCGATGATCCTGGTCGCCACCCTCGCCTGCGTCACCCTTGCCCACGCCTATCTGGGTGATGGCGGTTCGGGTTACCCGGGCAACCGCGAAGAACTGTACCTGCTGATCCTGATGGCCGCCGCCGGTGGTCTGGTTCTGGTCAGCGCGCAGCACCTGGCCGGTTTGTTCATTGGCCTGGAACTGCTGTCGGTACCGGTCTACGGTCTGGTGGCTTACGCCTTCTTCAACAAGCGTTCGCTGGAAGCCGGCATCAAGTACATGGTGCTGTCGGCCGCCGGTTCCGCGTTCCTGCTGTTCGGTATGGCGCTGCTCTACGCCGACGCCGGTTCGCTGAGCTTCGTTGGCATCGGTCAGGCCCTGGCTGCAACCGGCCTGCCAAGCCCGCTGGCGCAACTGGGCCTGGGCATGATGCTCATCGGTCTGGCGTTCAAGCTGTCGCTGGTACCGTTCCACCTGTGGACGCCGGACGTCTACGAAGGTGCACCGGCACCGGTGGCGGCGTTCCTCGCTACCGCTTCGAAGGTCGCAGTGTTTGCGGTGATGGTGCGTCTGTTCCAGCTCTCCCCTGCTGCCAGCAGTGGTGTGCTGAGCGACGTGCTGAGCGTGATCGCGGTCGCCTCGATCCTGTTCGGTAACCTGCTGGCCCTGACCCAGAGCAACCTCAAGCGTCTGCTCGGTTACTCGTCGATTGCGCACTTCGGCTATCTGCTGATCGCGCTGGTGGCGAGCAAGGGTCTGGCGGTGGAAGCCATCGGCGTCTATCTGGTGACTTATGTCATCACCAGCCTCGGCGCGTTCGGCGTGATCACCCTGATGTCGTCGCCGTACAACGGCCGCGACGCCGACGCCCTGTACGAGTACCGCGGCCTGTTCTGGCGCCGTCCGTACCTGACCGCCGTGCTGACCGTGATGATGCTGTCCCTGGCCGGCATCCCGCTGACCGCCGGCTTCATCGGCAAGTTCTACATCATCGCCAGCGGCGTCGAAACGCGTCAGTGGTGGCTAGTCGGCGCACTGGTACTGGGCAGCGCCATCGGCGTTTTCTACTACCTGCGCGTGATGGTCACCCTGTACCTGATCGAGCCGAACCTGCGTCGCCACGACGCCCAACTGCACTGGGAACAGAAGGCAGGCGGCGTGATGCTGCTGGCCATCGCCCTGGTCGCATTCTTCCTGGGCGTATACCCGCAGCCATTGCTGGTGCTGGTACAGCAGGCGGGTCTGGCGGGCTGATTGCTCGGCTGATCTGGCTGGAATGGAAACGGCACCTTCGCAGGTGCCGTTTTTTTTGGTCCGGGATTTTTTGCGCAGCAACAACCCGTGACAAGTACCGCGCCGCACTCTAGTTGCCGACGCTTGCCCAGCCATTACTTTCCATAGCGGTTACGAATGGACAAACTCGCAAACTCTCCGTCGTAGTAGCTGATAAATATCCAGCCATCGCGAGCAGTAAAATTCTCCACGGTTGGCTTGCCAGTCACCGCGACAGTCACCGGCACTCCCCCCGCCGGCAGTCCCGTGAAAGTGGAAACCGCGCGAATGCCATACCTCCAGTACGCGGCCGAACCTCCCATTTGCTGAGGGCCGAATTTTTCAGATACTTCAGCACTGTTATGCGCCAGCGACATGGGCAACTCCAGCGAACTGAATTCCAGCGCCGGTACCTTCAACCAGACTGCGAAATCGCCGGCACTGGTGCTGTCGACGCAGTTCAGCAACCAGCTCACCCCGTCTTCACCGAGCGTTTGCGGGCTGCTCGGACTCAAGGTCACGCCTAGATCGGCCGCTTGCGCACTCAACTCCAGAACTACGTCCTGGCCGAGCAGAAAACTGCTGTCCTGGGGTCGCAAAGTCAATGTATGCGTGGCCCCCAGGCAGGGGAACGCCGGGGCGCCACCGAACACCTGTGGGAACCCATCAAGATCAAACCTCACGGCGTCAGCCAAATCCCCCGCCTCCACTCGCCCGGGCAGCTCCCAGTCGGGCAGTATCGAACTGGCCAGACTCAAACCGTAAAAACCACTGTTCGCCTCTTCGGCAGAAATATACCAATGGATTGACGATCCTTTGTTTATAGTCAGCCGCGTACCCAGATCAGGATTAAAAGTCAGGCCTCGCTCCTTCGCGCCCCAGAAGTTCTGCAAAGTGACGGTAGAGCCAATCAAAACGCTGTCGTCGGCAAACTTCAGCTCCAGCTTATAGGGCTGGTTCTTTCTCAACAGCACGAACTCGCTTGCAGGGTCGACACGCTCACCGTCCAGATAAAGCTCTGCAGCCTGCGCCCAGACATCGTCCAGTACGGCATTCACTTCATAGAGTTCGGTCAAAGTCACACCGGCGTTGTCCTGAGTGACGTCCGCCAGAATTTCATGCTTGCCGCTGGTCTCAGGTCTATAGCGATAAGAGGTCCAGCCATTGACGTCTGTCTGTGTTGTCGCCAGCAGCTCCTCCTCGCCATTGACGCGCCAATTCACCTCCACGCCAGCGGCTACCTCCCCAGAGACACCGGAGATGACCTGAACCCGCAACAGCACGCTCTGCTCCGTGCCCACCACCGGCGTACCCATGGCCGGGGTGGCGTCACCAATGGCATACCGCGATTCGCTCACCTTGAAGGAGCGAGCCTCAGTCCAGTCGGAACATTCCCCGTCGAATGTCTGCCGGGCCTGCACGGCATAGTCTCCGAGGGCCCACGCTTTTTCTGCGGTCCAATTCCACCGGGTTGAACCGTCGACAATGGCAAACTCTTCCTTGGGATCAAGCGCATGACGCAGGACAATCTCACCTCCTGTTGCACCTGTGCCGCGAATCCTCGGATAGCGTGATGTCTCGGAGTTCGCCCGTGGCGCTTCGATAGCCGGGATTGACGGCGCAGCCTTGGCCGTAAAGCGATGCGGCGCGCTCCAATCCGAATCCATTCCCCCTCTGGCCTGTTTAGCCTCAAGGACAATGGTGCCCGGCTCCAACGGATTCACCACGGTGAATGTCAGGATCCCGTCTGCGCCCGCGGTGTCTTCGTGCAATGTAGCGCCGTTCTCAAAGCGAACGGTTTGCAGCGCGCCTGGCAGGCCGGCGATCTTGAGGGTGGGATATATTGAAGTTATGCCCCCCGCCTGCGGTTGCTGGAATTGAGGGGCGTCGGGCCGGTCCTCCACCTCCACGGTGAAAGTGCACAAGTCACTGGGGTCAGAGTCCACGCCGTTTACCGTTTGGATGACGTAGACAGTGTTTTCGCCGGGCGTCCAGTCCTCCGCCGGAGTGAAGAGGCGGTCGGCTCCGCTGCTGGTGAATTGGCCAGGCACGGCTCTATCGGGTTTGGTAAACATTTGCAGGGTGACGGCGCCTGACGCGACACCGGTGATTTTCAAAGGCTGTTTCGGTGTTGCCGGGTCGGTTGGCGGCTCGATGTCAGGCGTAGCTGGCTTGATGTAAAACTCGAGGACAGCGGTTGCTTCAGACGTATCTCCATTCACGCTCTGCTGCGCCTTGATATGTTTAGGACCGGGCAGCCAGAGGTACTCGAAAAACCATGTCGTTGCATTGTAGGTCAGGTTGCCTTGCAGAGAGACGCCAGCGGCACTTTGCAAAGTGATCGTCGCTCCCGCGATGCACGTTCCTTGCACCCTGACCTCGGCATGATGACCGGTGTGCGGTAAAGGGTGAGTGATCACAGGTTTGGGCGGTTTCGCATTTATCAGAATGGTGACTGGATCGCTTGGTTCGGAGGACACGCCGCCCACACTCTGCACAACTTTGACCCTCGTGGAGCCTACATCCCAGTTCGCTGTCGGTATGAATGTGCGAGCTGAGCCACTGCCAGTGAAACTGCCAGCCACCGGTGCGCCGGCCTCAGTCAACAATTGCAGGGTGACGGCATCAGAAAAAACGAGGGTGATGCTCAGCGGCTGTTTCACTGCGGCCGGATTAGGTGGCGAAGTTATAGCGGGCTTGGGCGGCTTGACTTCAAGCGATCGGGGCTCGGATCGATCAGAACGCCCGCCGGTGTTCTTGGCCGTTTGTTCCGCCATGATCACATGTTTACCTGGGGGCCACGCTGTGGTGGCAGAAACTGACCAAGTGCCGTCCGTTAAGACAGTGGTCGTTAAACTAGCGCTCTCTTCATTGTGCTTGAAAATTTTAAGCGTGGCGTCCTTGAGCCCGGCTGCGCCACTGATTGTTGGTTTGCCGTCAGCGGATACGGTTACGTTGAAGATAACCGGTTTGAAAAGGACCGCAAAACTCACGTGCGGTGTATATCCAGAGGGTAACCCGTTCAAGGTTTGAGTGGCCGTCATGTGAAACGGGTCGGCCATTGCCAGGGTTCGCTCCAGCGGTACGCCCCATAAATCATTGCTTTGCACTATTGTAGTTGCCAGAACGACTTGAGGGACATTGTGCTCATACAATTTAATGCTGGCACCTGCTATACCCGTGCCGGTTATCGTCGGGCGAGTAGTCTTCACTATTCCTGGATTAGTGATACTCGGTCTAGCAACAGAGAATGGAATCCTGACCCGAACTGACGCCCATGTATCGGGACCGGGGAGATCAAATATGAATTTAAAATATATATAAGCTCTTTCGGTATCCCCAGCTACCGTGCCTCCGCCGCCAATTATCTCATGCCACTGTCCATCCTGAATGGCGTTGTCATTAGTCAGCTCCTTTTCTCCAAATGAGGACTGCGAATAAAAGTCAAAAATAACATTCCCGCTTTTTCTACCGTTATTCACTGCAGCGTAGCGCTTTGCATAGCAAGTAAATGCGGCACCATAGGGGTTAAAAGAATATTCCACCTCAAGAAAAGCTGACAATCCAAAAAATTCATGGCGTACTTGTAAAACCGCCTTGGTATAAGTCCCGACTTCTTCGCTACGAAGATTGACAACAGTAAAATCATCTGCCGAAACCTCGATACACTTTCCGCTTTCGATGTTGTCTATCCCATCCGCAATCTCAGTAAAACTATTCATCATTATGCAACTATAATTATTCATTGTTTTGCTCCCTGACGATTTATTGCGTTCGATACTTACTAAGCGTTTACCACTTTGGAATCTTCCGCCAAGCGACCCTGCGTAGGAATAAGCATCAAGCGCATGGATTTTTCCGAGAAGCAGAACTTACCGAAGTGGCTGACTTCTGAAAGAACCTATCACCTTGTTCAACAACTCGATGAACAATTAAAAATCGCCAAATTGACGTCCAACTCAGCTTCCAAGCACGGTAAGTCCAGAAAAAAATTCAAACAACTGTTACTTCTGAAAGCCGCTTAGACACATTAGAACTTAT